>JBPCOG010000039.1:0-3715 GCA_051000455.1 Lapillicoccus sp.
ATCGCCTGCGCGCTGGCCGCGCTGTGCTATGCCGAGTTCGCGAGCACAGTCCCGGTCGCCGGGTCGGCATACACCTTCTCCTACGCCAGCCTCGGCGAGCTCGTGGCGTGGGTCATCGGATGGGACCTGCTCCTCGAGCTCGCGCTGGGCGCCAGCACGGTGGCTGTCGGCTGGTCGACGTACTTCGCCGGCGTCATGAAGCAGGCAGGCATCACCATCCCGGCGTCCGCCTACGGCTCCGGGCACAACCTCGTTGCCGCTGCGATCGTGCTGATCCTTACCGGGGTGATCTGCTTCGGCATCAAGGTCTCCTCACAGGTAAACCTCGTGATGGTGACCATCAAGATCGCGGTCGTGCTGTTCGTCATCATCGCCGGCCTGTTCTACATCAAGACAGCCAACTACAGCCCGTTCATCCCACCGACCGGGTCCGCCCCCGCCGCCGGGGCCGAGAGCGTGCCGTCACTGTTGCAGGATCTCGGCTTCGCGCCCGGGTCGTTCGGCGTCACCGGCATCTTCACCGGTGCGGCGCTCGTCTTCTTCGCGTTCATCGGCTTCGACATCGTCGCCACGGCGGCCGAGGAGACGAAGAACCCGCAGCGGGACATGCCGATCGGCATCCTCGGCTCGCTCGCGATATGCACCGCCCTCTACGTGGCCGTCTCGCTGGTCGTCACGGGCATGGTCAAGTACACCGACATCAAGATCAACGCACCTCTGGCAGAGGCGTTCCGTTCCGTCGGCAAGCCCGGCTATGCCACCATCATCTCGATCGGGGCGCTGATCGGCCTCACCACGGTGATGATGATCCTCATGCTGGGCCAGAGCCGGGTCTTCTTCGCCATGAGCCGGGACCGGCTGCTCCCCGCGACCTTCTCGAAGGTGAACGAGCGCACCGGCACACCCGTGCGCACGACCATCACCACCGGCGTCGCGGTCGCCCTGATCTCCACATTCGTGCCGTTGTCCGAGCTCGCCGAGCTGGTCAACATCGGCACGCTCTTCGCGTTCATCCTTGTCGCCGTCGGCGTGCTGGTGCTTCGGCGCACCCGTCCTGACCTGGAGCGGGCGTTCCGATGCCCGGGCGTGCCGGTCGTGCCCGTCCTGGCGATGCTGGCCCCGTTCTACCTCATGCTCAACCTGCCGGCTGCGACGTGGATCCGCTTCGCCGTCTGGATGGCCATCGGCCTGGCCGTGTACTTCCTCTACAGCGCGCGACACAGCCGGCTGACCACCGACCCGAACTACTCGCGCGAGGCGGATACGGCGGCGAGCGACGCGCGGACCGCCTGACGCCCGCACCGGCCGTCAGACGGTCGACTCCCGCACCACCGCGAGCGCCAACAGGTCGGTCGGGTCGAGCACCGTTGCGCCATCCGCGAACTCACTCCCGGAAAGCGCCAGGGGAAGCTCCGTGCACGCGAGGACGACGACGTCCGCACCAGCGTCACGAAGGTGACCGATGGCCTGCTCGACGAGGGGTCGCGCCGAGCGGGCGTCGTCGGACTTGACGAAGGCGATCGCCCGTGCCAACCGCTGCTGCGTGTCGTCGTCAGGCGTGACCACCCCCACTCCCGCGTCGGCCAGGCGCTTCTGGTAGAGACCGCTGGCCAGCGTTCCGGCGGTGGCGAGCAGCCCGACCCGGCGCACCCGGTCGACCCTTCCGGTGACGGCCGCGACGGTCTCGTCGACCATGTCCACGAACCGAAGGTTGCTGTCAGCCTGGAGACGATCGAGGAAGAAGTGCGCGGTATGGCACGGCATCGCCGCCAGCGTCGCGCCAGCCTCGCGAAGTCGCACGGCGCCGTACAACAGGGCCGGGTATGCCGTGTCGGTACCGTCGCGGACCGAGGACACCCGGTCGGGGACGGTGGGGTCCGCCCAGATGACGACGCGCAGGTGGTCCTGGTCCCGGGTTGCCGGAGTGCGCCGGACGAGCTTGGTGTAGAAGTCCGCGGTGGCCGCCGGACCCATGCCACCGAGGATGCCCACCAGCGCCTGACGGTTCGGCTGTCTGCCTCCCGGCTCGGGCATCAGGGGCTACTCGCGGGCGGCGAACGCCGGCCGGTACCCGAAAAGCCCCACGGACCCTCCGGTGTGAAGGAAGACGACGTTCTCGTCCGGGGCGAAACGCCCCTCCCGGATGTTGCCGAGCAGCCCCGCGAAGCCCTTGCCGGAGTAGACGGGATCCAACAGGACGCCCTCGACGCGTGCGAGCAGCAGCAGTGCGTCCACCATCGAGTCGGTCGGCACGCCGTACCCCCCGCCGACCCACCTGTCGTCAACAAGCACCATGTCCCGGGACACCGCGCCCTCGCAGCCGATCTTGGCGGCCGTGCGCTCGGCGAGGTCCTGGACCGCGTCGACCTGCTTGACCTCGGGCTGGCGCACACTGATGCCCAGCACCTTCGCCGGACTGTTCATTGCGGCGAGTCCGGCGACCAGCCCCGCCTGCGTCCCGGTGCTGCCCGTGCCGTGGACGACCCAGTGGACCGGGATGTCTGCCCCATCCAGCTCCTGGGCGCAGCCGACGTAACCGAGTGCTCCCGTCGGGTTCGACCCTCCCCCCGGGATGACGTAGGGACGGTGACCGGTCGTCCGGAGCTGCTCGGCAAGCGCCTCCATGGCCGCCTGCATGTCCGTGCCGCCAGGGGGACGCTGCACGATGTCGGCCCCGAGAAGGTGGTCGAGAAACACGTTGCCGGACTCCTCGTACTCCTCATCCCCGTCGATGCGCCTCTCCAGCAGCAGCTGGCAGCCCATGCCGGCACGGACCGCAGCGGCGGCCGTCTGACGGGCATGGTTGGACTGGGTGGCGCCCTGGGTGACGAGGACGTCCGCGTCCTCCTGGATCGCCTCGCCGACGAGGTACTCGAGCTTGCGGGTCTTGTTGCCTCCGGTGGCCAGACCGGTGCAGTCGTCGCGCTTTATCCAGAGGTTGGGGGTCGATGGGACCGTCTCCCGAAGCTGGGCGGTGAGCCGTGCCATCGGCTCGAGGGGGGTCGGGAAGTGACCGAGCGAGTACCGCGGGAACCGCGCGAGCTGAACCATCCGAACCCCGTCTGAACGTCTGTGTGTCGTTGCCGCCAGTAGACAGGAAGGTGCAGACGCTGTCCAATACCCCATGGCGGGGCGGGACGCGAGGTCAGTGACCTCGCGGACCAGCACGGACGAGAGAGGGGTGGGATCATGGCAGTCTCCCGGGGAAGCAGTGGAGCCGGCTCAGCCGAGAACGCCGACGAGAGCGGAGTTCGAAGCCGCCGACGCCTGCCGCCACTCGGCATCCAGGTTCTCGTCGCCCTCGTTCTCGGCGTTGTCCTCGGTCTGCTGACACCAGAGGTCGCTGAGCACCTGAAGGTCCTCGGCGACGCCTTCATCCGGCTCATCCAGATGGCGATCATCCCGTTGGTGTTTCCCCTCATCGTGCTGTCCATCGCCCGGATGCAGTCGGCCAAGGCCCTTGGGCGCCTGGCGGGGAAGACGATCCTCTACTTCGAGGTCGTCACCACGGCGATCCTCGTCGTGACGATGCTGCTCGCCACTGTCGCCGGGCTGGGCAAGGGAGCCAACCTCGCAACCTCGGCCGCTGCAGACACCTCGGGCATCAAGACGTCGCTCAACCTGGAACAGATGTTTCTCGAGGTCATCCCCAAGAACGTCTTCGACGCGTTCAGCCAGGGAAACCTGCTCTCGGTCATCTTCTTCGCAGCCTTCC
>JBPCOG010000235.1:0-8436 GCA_051000455.1 Lapillicoccus sp.
CGAGTTCGTGCTCGTGGACACCGAGGGTGAGGACAAGGCTGAGGTGTTCACCTTCACCGGGTCGCGTCGCGAGGACACCCTGCCGGAGATCCCCGACACGCCTCCTGTCGACACCGTGGGCGGCGGCCCCCAGGACGCCCCGGCGACGAACTAGCGCGCTGCCGGTCGGCGGCAACGCCGACCGGGCAGTGGCAGCGGCAACGCCGACAGGGCGGGAGCACACCTGCAGTGATCCGATCCGCACGGACCGCGGACGTGCGCGCGATCCGCGAGATCGTGGCGCCGCTGGCCGAGCAGCGCACGCTGGTGTCCAAGGACGCGGTTGCCTACTTCGAGTCCCTGCAGGAGTTCCGGGTCGCCGAGCATGACGGGGTGGTCGTCGGCTGCGGGGCGCTGCACGTCATGTGGGAGGACCTCGCCGAGATCCGTACGCTCGCCGTCCTGCCGGCCTTTCTCGGCAAGGGCGTCGGCAGTGCCTTGCTGGACCGCCTCATCGACGACGCCCGCGAGCTGGGTGTCCGCCGGATCTTCTGTCTCACCTTCGAGACCCGGTTCTTCGCCAGGCACGGCTTCGTCCCGATCGAGGGCCAGGCGGTCTCTCTGGACGTGTATGCCGAGCTGCTGCGCTCCTATGACGAGGGCGTGGCGGAGTTCCTCGACCTCGAACGTGTCAAGCCCAACACCTTGGGCAACACCCGGATGCTGCTGGCGCTATGAGCCGGTGGCGCTGTGAGCCGCTGGCGTCCGGGCCTCCTGCGTCCTTGGACCAGCCGACGGCACCGTCCCGCTCCGTGGCTATGGTGGACGGCATGAACGATGTGGACCTCGTCGTCGTCATGGGCGTCGCTGGTTCGGGCAAGACCACCGTCGCAAGGGGCATCGCCGTCAGCATGCACTGGCTCTTTGCCGAGGGTGACGCGTTCCATCCCGAGGTCAACGTCGAGAAGATGCGCAAGGGAGTCCCGCTCACGGACGAGGACAGGTGGCCCTGGCTGGACCGCATCGGGGGGTGGCTCTCGGAGCAGGAGGCGGAAGGACGGTCCGCGGTCGTCACCTGCTCGGCGTTGCGACGGGCCTACCGCGACCTCCTGCGTGACGGGCGGCCGCACCTGCGCTTCTGTCACATCAACGGTCAACAGGAGGTCTTTCGGGGTCGGCTCGACCACCGGGCCGGCCACTACATGCCCGCGTCGCTGCTGCCGAGCCAGGTGGCGACTCTCGAACCATTGCAACCGGACGAGCCGGGTGTCGTCGTCTCCGGGGACGGCACCGAGGTGGAGGTCCTCGCCGCTGCGCTCGAGGCCCTGGGTCTCGCCCCACAGATCTGACCCGTCCACCCCGCGTTGGAGGCGTCAGGACACCCCCGTCCTCGCCCTGTCTCTCAAGCCGTCCGCCGACCCCGCCCGTCTACGCCGGGAACGGCCGGCTCGTGCTGGCCTGCCTGCTCGGCATCGCGGCCGTGGTCGTCGTCATCACCGTCGTCAAGACAGGGGAAGCGCCGGCCGCCGCTCAGCCGGGCAGGCGGAAATGGTCGGGCGGCAACGGCTCCACCAAGCCGTCGGCGACCAGGGTGCCGAGGCAGCGCGACCGTTGCGACTCGTCGGTCCAGGCGCGAGTAAGCGCAGCGAGGGTGACGGCGCCGTCCGCCGCGCGCAGCACCGCGAGCAGCGCCCCACGCGCCTGCCGGTCCGTCCCCTCCCATGCCTGTGCGCGCCGCAGCGGCCCCTCGTATGCCGGTCGGCCGGCCCTGTTCCACGCACACAGGTGCCGGACGGGACAGTCCCCACAGCGGGGGGACCGGGCGGTGCAGACGAGGGCGCCGAGCTCCATCACCGCGACGTTCCACGTGTTCGCGTCCTCGGGGTCGGCCGGGAGGGCGGCGGCGGCCAGCCTGGTCTCCGCCGGGGTCAGGACCGGCGCCGGCCGGCCACCGGCCACCAGCACCCGCGTCAGCACGCGCCGGACATTCGTGTCGACGACGGTCGTGGGCACGCCGAAGGCAAAGCAGGCGACGGCGGCGGCCGTGTAGCGGCCCACTCCCGGCAGCGCGAGCAGCTCCGCCACGGTGCCCGGGACGGCGCCGTCATGTGCCCTGACCATCTCGGTGGCCGCCTCGTGCAGGCGGAGAGCGCGTCGCGGGTAGCCGAGCCGGCCCCAAGCCCGGACCGCCTCACCCGGCGCGGCGCCGGCGAGGGCGGGGGGCGACGGCCAGCGGCGGACCCACTCGCGCCAGACCGGCTCGACCCGCGCCACCGGCGTCTGCTGGGCCATCACCTCCGAGAGGAAGACGCCCCACGGGCTGGTGCCGGCCGCGCGCCAGGGCAGGGCGCGGGCCGAGCCGGCATACCAGCCCAGGACGAGGCGGTGCAGGAGCGGCAGCTCGGGAGCGAGCGCGTGGTGCACGGTCAGACGTAACGCTCGAGGATGCTCGACTCGGCCAGTCGGGACAGTCCCTCGCGGACAGCGCGGGCCCGGCCCTCGCCGACGCCGTCGACGTCCATGAGGTCCTCGAGGTTGGCCGCAAGCAGCCGCTGCAGCGAGTCGAAGTGCTCGACGAGCCGGTCGACGATCGCGTTGGGCAGTCGCGGCACCTTGGTCAGCAGCCGGTACCCGCGGGGGCTCACGGCGCTGTCGAGGCCGTCCCCGACGATGGTGAACCCGACCGCGCGCGCCCCGGCGCCCAGGTCGAGCAGCTCGGTGCTCGAGAGCTGCACCAGGTCGGCGAGCGCGAGCTCGACCGACTTGGTCGACTTCGTCGACGCCAGGTAGTCGCGGATCACCAGCTCCCGGTCGTTGCCGAGCCCTCCGGTGAGCTCCTCGAGCTGCAGGCTGAGCAGCCGTCCGTCGGTGCCGAGCTCCACCGCGTAGTCGGAGATCTCCTCGCTGATCCGGCGAACCATCTCGAGCCGCTGCAGCACGCCGGCCACGTCACGGACCGTGACCAGGTCCTCGACCTCGAGGGCCGAGAGCGTGCTGGTGACCTCGTCGAGGCGGGACTTGTAACGCTCCAGGGTCTGCAGTGCCTGGTTGGCCTTGGACAGGATCGTCGCCGAGCCCTCGACGACGTGCCGACGGCCGGCGACGTACAGCGCGATGATGCGCATCGACTGGCTGACCGAGACCACCGGGAACCCGGTCTGGATCGCCACCCGCTCGGCGGTGCGGTGACGGGTGCCGGACTCGGCGGTCTCGATACTCGAGTCCGGCACCAGCTGGGTGTTGGCGCGCAGGATGCGGGTGGCGTCGCGGTCGAGCACGATCGCACCGTCCATCTTCGACAGCTCGCGCAGGCGGGTGGCGGAGAACTCGATGTCCACGGGGAACCCACCGGTGCTGAGGGACTCGACGACCCGGTCGTTGCCGAGCACGATCAGCGCGCCCGTCCGGCCCCGCAGGATCCGCTCCAGGCCGTCGCGCAGGTCGGTCCCGGGAGCGACTGCCGCCAATGTGGTCCGGAGCAGGTCATCGTCGCTGCGTTCCACGCTGTCTCGCTCGATTCTGCTTCGTTCTCGGCCCTGGGCGGCGTCCTCACCTTGCCGCAGTCTAGTGGCGGGTGACCCGGTGCCACGGTCGACGGGCCACGGTCGGCGGCCCACGGTCGACGCTCACGGGCGGCGGCTGTGACGTGCCGGCGGCGACCGGCTCACGGACGGCCGGCGTGGAGACTCAGCCCGACGGCCGTGGCGAGGTCACCGACCTCGAGAACCTCAATCGAATCCGGCATCGGACCCGAGCCGACGACCCCGGTCGGCACGTACGCCGTGTGGAACCCCAGACGGGCCGCCTCGGCGAGCCGCCTCGGCGCGCCGGCGACCGACCTGATCTCGCCCGCGAGACCGACCTCCCCGATGGCGATGGCGTCGGGCGGCAGCGGGCGGTCCAGAACCGAGGAGGCGATGGCGAGGGCGACGGCGAGGTCGGCCGCGGGCTCGGTCAGCCGGACCCCACCGACCGTCGCGACATAGGCATCGCTGGCGCCGATGGGCGCACCCGCGCGCCGCTCCAGGACGGCCATGATCATCGCCACCCTGGACGGGTCGAGCCCGTGGGTGGCCCGGCGCGGCGAGGGCAGTCGGCTGTCAGCGACCAACGACTGGACCTCCGCCACCAGTGGGCGGCGCCCCTCGAGGGTCACCGTGACACAGGTGCCCGCCACCGTCGCGTCGCGGCCGGACAGGAAGAGCCCACTCGGGTCGGCCAGGCCCACGATGCCGACGTCGGACAGGTCGAAGCAGCCCACCTCGTCGGTCGGGCCGTAGCGGTTCTTGACCGCGCGGACGAGCCGCAGCCGCGAGTGCCGGTCACCCTCGAACTGAACGACGACGTCGACGAGGTGCTCGAGGATGCGGGGACCTGCGATCGAGCCGTCCTTGGTGACGTGGCCGACCAGCAGGATGGCGACTCCCCGGCTCTTGGCCACCTGGATCAGGCTTGCCGCGACCTCGCGAACCTGAGCCACGTTGCCGGCCGAGCCCTCGACCTCACCGCTCGAGATGGTCTGCACCGAGTCGACGACGACCAGGTCCGGCGCGAGCGCGGTGATCTGTCCAAGGAGGGTGGCCAGGTCGGTCTCGGCGGCGAGATAGAGCGAGGCCGCCATCGCCTCGATCCGCTCGGCCCGCATTCGCACCTGCGCGGTCGACTCCTCGCCGCTGACGTAGAGGACGCTCTGGCCGCCGCGCGCGGCGCGGGCGGCCACGTCGAGCAGCAGGGTCGACTTGCCGATTCCCGGCTCGCCGGCGACCAGGACCACGGCTCCCGGGACCAGACCCCCGCCGAGCACGCGGTCGAACTCGCTGACACCGGTGCTGCGCGCGTCCGCCCGGTCGATGTCCACCTCGGCGATCCGCAGCGCCGGACGGACCACGGCGCCTGCCGCGGTCGTGCGCACGCTGCCGGCGCCGACCTCGGCGACGGACCCCCAGACCCGACACTCGCCGCACCGACCCACCCACTTGACGGTGCTCCAGCCACATTCCGAGCACCGGAAGGGCGAAGGGCGCAACGAGGTCCTGGAGGTCCTGGGGGTCATGGGCTGCAACCTATGTCCGCTCACCGACAGCACCCGTCGGTCGTGCCGGCAGCCGGTCCCCGTCACGACCGCCGGCCCTCGGGGACCGCCGCCCTCAGAACCGCCGGCCCTTGAGAACCGCCACCCTCAGAACCGCCGCCACCAGAGGTTGACGGCGTAGTCGACCCCGGTCAGCCCGGGATGCCGCTCGAGGATGTCCCTCGCCCGTGCCGGGGCGAACTCGATCCCCACCACCGCCTCGAAGTCGGCCCGTGAGCCGAACGCCCAGCGGATCTCGACCGGCTCCCGGGTCCAGCCGTGCCGGGTCCAGAACCGCTCCACGGCCGCCGGGTCGTAGGCAGGCCGGGCCCGCCGGAACCACGCCCCGAAGCTCGAGCGCATCGCGTCGTTGTCGATGACGAACGCCGCCCCTCCCGGTCGCATGACCCGGTCCAGCTCCGCGAGACCCGGCTCGCAGCCGGGGCCGAAGAAGTACGCCCACCGGGCGTGGGCGACGTCGACGCACCGGTCCGGGAGCCCGGTGTGCTGGGCGGTGGCCGCGAGGACGGTGACCCCCGGGAGTCCCCGCACCCGCTCGAGGGCCATGGCGCCAGCGGGGGGTGGGGTTCGACACCGGTGACGCGCCGGGCGCCCTGCGCGAGGTACGGCAGGTGGAACCCGCTCCCGCAGCCGACGTCCAGGACGTCGAGCCCCGTCCAGTCCTGCACGGACCGCATCGCCCGCCAGATCGCGCCGTCCGGGTCGGCGCCGCGGTTCTCGACCTCGTAGACCTCGGGCGCGTCCCAGACGTTCGGGCTGCGGATCGCTTCCGGCATCAGCGTCCTCGGGGCCGCGGATCCTGCGCTGCGAGGGTGGCCGGGTGGACGAGCAGCGGCAGCAGCGCGCGAGCGCCGTTGCTGCGGGCCGCGCGCGCCGAGCGCAGGTGCGCCTCGCAGCGCACCACGAGCTCGGCATACGCCGGCTCGCCCATCAGCTCGACGAGCTCTGCCCGGTTGGAGCGGAACACCGGTTGCCGGCCGACGTGGGCCTCGGGGTTCCCCGAGCAGTACCAGTCGAGGTCGTGGCCGCCAGGCCCCCAACCGCGCCGGTCGTACTCGGTGATGGTGACCTCGAGGTAGCTCGACCCGTCCGGCTGGTCCACCGTGCGGTAGGCCCGGCGCATCGGCAGCTGCCAGCACACGTCCGGCTTGGCGCGGTGCGGTGTGGTGCCGCGCAGGAGCGCGTGCTGGTGCAGCGCGCAGCCCGCGCCGGCCGGGAAGCCGGGCCGGTTGAGGAAGATGCAGGCGCCCTCGACGACCCGCGTCTTGCGGACCCCGTCCTCCAGCTCGGTCCAGCGGTCTCTCGCCAGCCGGTCACCGGCGTGCCCGACGTCGTGGAACTGCCACTCGTCGGCACCGAGGCGCCCGGCGACGTCCTTGACCCGGCGGTAGTCGTCCCGATCGGTGAAGTGCGCGCCGAGGGTACAGCAGCCGTCGTCCGGGCGGTCAGCGTAGATCCCCTGGCAGCCGCTGCCGAAGATGCACGCCCAGCTCGACGTCAGCCAGGTCAGGTCGCACCGGTACCGCTGGCCGCTGTCCGCGGGGTCGGTGAACTCGACCCAGCTGCGCGCGATGTCGAGCGGTACTTCGGCCACGCCGACACCCTATGCGCCCGCGGGTATGCCGGCACCGACAGCGGCGCACAGCGCGGACGGCGCGCACAGCGCGGACAGCGCACCGCCGGGACGGCACGCACAGTTCGCGGGGTCGGCCGCGACGGGCCGATAGCGTTGGCCCATGCGCCTCGGTGTCATCGACGTGGGATCCAACACGACCCACCTGCTCGTCGTCGACGCCTACCGCGGCGCGCACCCGCTGCCCGCATCGTCCCACAAGCTCGAGCTGGGGCTGTCCGAGAACATCGAGGACGACGGCTCGATCGGTCGTGCCGGGGCGGACAAGCTCGTCGAGTTCGTCGGCCAGTGCGCGGCGCTGGCCGAGGACCAGGGCGTCGAGGAGGTCCTCGCCTTCGCGACGTCGGCGCTGCGGGACGCACCCAACGGCGACGCAGTGCTGGACCGGGTCAGGCGCGAGACCGGGGTCGACCTCGCCGTGCTCTCCGGCGCCGACGAGGCGCGGCTGACCTTCCTCGCAGTGCGCCGCTGGTTCGGCTGGTCGAGCGGACAGCTGCTGGTCGTCGACGTCGGCGGCGGCTCGCTCGAGCTCGCGACGGGTCTCGACGAGGTCCCGGACGTCGCGGTCAGCCTGCCGCTCGGGGCGGCCCGGCTCACCAGGTCCCACCTGCGACACGACCCGCCGCGCCCGGCGGAGGTGAAGGCGCTGCGCACCACCCTGCGCGCGTCCATCGCCAGCGAGCTGCGCCCGCTGGTGCGGTCCGGGACGGTGCAGCGTGCCGTCGGGACCTCCAAGACCATCCGCTCGCTGGCCCGCATCACCGGGGCCGCGCCGAGCGACGTCGGGCCCTACGCCCCGCGCTCGCTCCGGCGCGCGGACCTGACCGGGCTCGTCGAACGGCTCAGGGTGATGGACAACCGTCACCGCGCGGTCCTTCCCGGTGTCTCCCCGCGTCGAGCCGCGCAGCTGCTCGCGGGTGCCCTCGTCGTGCAGGCCGCGATGGACCTGCTCGGCCTCGCCACCCTCGAGATCTGCCCGTGGGCACTTCGCGAGGGCGTCATCCTGCGCCGGCTGGACGGCATACCGGGGGAGTGAGGCCGCCACGAGACGCGCTGGAGCCGTGACACAGGATGGAGCCGTGAGCACCCCCCCGCGGGTCGGCCTGTCGACCGCGTCGGTGTACCCGGAAGGCCTCGCGAGCGCCTTCACGGCCGCCTCCCGGCTCGGGTATGACGCCGTCGAGGTCATGGTCTGGACCGACCCGGTCTCCCAGGAGCCGGGCGCGCTGCGCAAGCTGTCCGAGCTGCACGGCATACCCATCGCGTCGGTGCACGCCCCAACCCTGCTGCTCACCCAGCGGGTGTGGGGTCCGGACCCGTGGGCGAAGGTGGACCGGTCCGTGGAGCTCGCCCTGGAGGTGGGGGCGGGCACCGTCGTGCTGCACCCGCCGTTCCGCTGGCAGCGCGAGTATGCCGCCGAGTTCGTCGACGGGATCGCCCTGCGCGAGCACGACACCGGCATCCGGCTCGCGGTGGAGAACATGTACCCCTGGCGGGCAGGGGGCCGCGAGCTGACGGCGTACCTGCCGGGCTGGGACCCGGTCGACCAGGCGTACGACAACGTCACCCTGGACCTGTCGCACACGGCGACCGCCGGGTCAGACGCGATGGAGATGGCCCGGGCGCTGGGAACCCGGCTGGCGCACGTGCACCTCGCGGACGGGTCCGGGACGCCCCGGGGCGAGCGACTCATCCAGGGGGGTGGGACCCCGCCATGTGGGGGGGAGCCGGA
>JBPCOG010000169.1:0-9896 GCA_051000455.1 Lapillicoccus sp.
GCGGCGGTCAGCGCGACGACGTCGCGTCGCCGGGCGCCGATCTCGAGGATGGCGTCGCTGAACTCGTCCGTCCAGATCCGGCCCTTGACCTGTAGTGGCAGCCCCGTCTCGGGGTTGATCCTGTCGACGGCGTGGAACCGGTCCGCGACGTGCCGGCGGGCCGGCTCGTAGCCCTTGCCCTTCTTGGTGAGGACGTGGACGAGCACCGGACCGCCGAAGGCGCGTGCCCTGCGCAGCGCCGACTCGACTGCCTCCTCGTCGTGACCGTCGATGGGTCCGAGGTACTTCAGGCCGAGATCCTCGAACAGGCCCTGCGGGGCGACGATGTCCTTGATCCCCCTCTTCATGCCGTGCACCGCGTCGTACATCGCCCCACCGATGACCGGGGTCCGCGACAAGGTGCTCTTGCCCCAGTCGAGGAAGCTCTCGTAGCCGCGGGTCGTGCGCAGTGTTGCGAGGTGCTCGGACAGGCCGCCCGTGGTCCGCGCGTAGGACCGCTCGTTGTCGTTGACGACGATGACGAGCGGCAGGTCCTTGTCGGCGGCGATGTTGTTGACCGCCTCCCAGGCCATCCCGCCGGCGAGTGCACCGTCGCCGATGACCGCGACGGTATGCCGGTCCCGCTGGCCGGTGAGGCGGCGCGCCTTGGCGATGCCGTCGGCCCACGACAAGGCGGTGGAGGCGTGCGAGTTCTCGACGACGTCGTGGTCGGACTCGGCACGACTCGGGTAGCCGGAGAGGCCACCCTTGCTGCGCAGGTTGCTGAAGTCCTTGCGCCCGGTCAGCAGCTTGTGGACGTAGGACTGGTGGCCGGTGTCGAAGACGATGGTGTCCCAGTGCGACTCGAAGACCCGGTGGATCGCGATGGTGAGCTCGACGACGCCGAGGTTGGGCCCGAGGTGACCACCGGTGCGGGACACCGAGGTGACGAGGAACTCGCGGATCTCCTTCGCGAGCGCGCGGATCTGCTCAGGTCCGAGCGCCCTGAGGTCGTCGGGCCCGTCGATCGAGTCGAGCACGTCCACGGCGCTGCGGTCCTTCCGCCAGTCGGTCGATCGAGTCTAGTTCACCCGCATGGGGACATCCCGCGCCGCCCACGGGTCAGTGCACGCGCACCGTGACGCGCTCCGGCGCGCTGCGCACGGTGACCGTGCCGCTGTGGTCCATGTCGAGGTCGACCCGTCCACCGAGGAAACGCAGCCCCTCGACGCGCATCGCGCCGTAGGGGGCCGGACGGACCGGGTGCACGTGCAGCGTGCGGCCGGCCGCGTCCGGGCGCAGGCCCAGCGCGACGGACACGAGGGCGACGGCAGAGGCGGCGGACCACGCCTGGGGGCGGCACGCGGCCGGGTACGGAGCCGGACGGCGCAGGGTCGCCCTCCCCGAGTAGAGCTCGGGCCACCGGTAGTCGAAGGCCTCGGCCGCGTACAGCAGCGCCCTGGCCAGCAGGACGGCGTCCTCGACGCACCCCTCCTGCGACAGGCCGAGCGCAGCCACCGCGGTGTCATGCGTCCAGATGGACCCGGTGTGGTAGCCGAGGGGGTTGAAGCCGGTGTTGCCGGTCCCGTAGGTGCGCAGGCCGTACTCGTCCAGCAGCTCGGTTCCCGTGAGCGTCGCCGCGACCTGCTTGGCCTGGTGCGGGTCCAGGACACCGGTGCCGAGCACGTGCGCCATGTTGGACCCGAGGCCGTCGACGAGCCGCCCGTGGCCGTCCACGGCCATCCCCAGGTACCGCCCGTCGGGGCCGTCCACCCAGTACCGGGCGTGGACCCGCTCCCGCAGCGCCGCAGCGTGCGCCCGCGCCCCGCGCGCCCCGGGGTACCCGAAGGCGTCGAGGAGCCGCGCGGCACAGTGCAGCGCCTGAACGGCATACGCCTGGGCCTCGATGAGGGCGATCGGCGTCTCGGCGACGCTCCCGTCCCGGAACCGGATGGCGTCGGCGGAGTCCTTCCAGCCCTGGTTGCTCAGGCCGGTGCCGGTGCTGTCGTGGTACTTCAGCAGACCGTCCTCGTCCGGCACCGCGTCCGTGGTGAGCCAGCCGACCGCGGCCTCGAGCGGTGCCAGCAGGCTGCGCACCTCCGCCTCCGGCATACCCCAGGCCCACGCGTCGTGCAGCAGGGTCACCCACAGGGCCGTCGCGTCGACCGTGCCGTAGTACACCGGCGGGAGCGACATGCCGGTGCGCCGGTCGAGGTAGGCGAAGCGGCGCACCTCGTGCGGGATCTTGCCCGGCGCCTGCCCGCTCTGCGCGTCGTGCCGTGTCCCCTGGCGCCGGGCCAGCGCCCGCAGGGTGCCACCGGCCAGCTCGGTCCCGATCGGGAGTGTCAGCCGGGCGGCCCAGATCGAGTCGCGCCCGAACAGAGTGAGGTACCAAGGGGTTCCCGCGCCGGCGAAGACATCGCCGGGACAGCGGGGATCCGTCAGCAGCAGGGCGCGCAGGTCGGTGAGCGAGTCGGACACGGTCGGCGCGAGACGGGGGTCGGTGGCCTCGACCCGCACGTCGTCCCACCGCACCAGGTCCGCGCCGGGCTCGGCGTCGAAGAGCGATCTGCGCCGTCGCGCGGAGGTGACCGACATGGTGGTGGCGAAGGATCCGTCGGGGGGGATAGTGACGGCGAACCGGGCGACGACGGCGCTGTCGACGACCGAGACGGACGTCGGAGCGGGTTCGAAGGACACTCGGTAGTCGTGCCACTGCGCGGTGAACGTCCCCCCGTCGCCGGTCACGGCGGGAACCAGCGCCGGCGAGTCGAACAGGCCGGACTTGATGGCGCTGATCGGGGCGCCGTCGGAGGTGAGCCGGAAGACCAGCTCGGAGCTGACCGCGCTCGCGCCGCGGCAGGCGACGGTCACGGTCTCGCGCAGGCCGGTGTCGACCAGCTCGCGGTGGCGCCGGACCTCGACCACGGGGTCAGGGGTGACGGAGCCCAGGCCGCGGACCGAGCCGAGGAACTCGGACTCGGTGCCCAGGGCGGCGTGGGAGACGGGGCTCGGGCGCTCTCCCCCGACCGTGACGGCCAGGCTGCTGACCGCCCGGCGGTCGTCGACGTAGAGCCCCTGCGCCGAGGTGGCGGACATGTCACCGCCCGCGTCGGACAGGGCCGTCACGTTGCCGTGGACGCTGGTGGCGAGCTCGTGCAGCCAGGGCTGGCGCTGCTGGTGCGCAGCAGACGGGGGCGGCGGGTGCGCCGCGGCCGGGGGTGGTGGGTGCGCGGTCACCGGCCACCGGTCTCTCTGCTCGTGCGCCACCAGACCGGTCCGGCCGGTGCCCGGGCCGGACCGTGGAAGGGCCCAGCCGGGGAAACCGCCGTGCCCGCATCTCTTGACAGCCGGGCCGGCGTGGGTCAACCTCTACAGCATATGAACGTTCAAACCCATGTCAAGCGGTAACCCGTGTTTGAACGATCAAACCAGTGCCGTCCCGCGCAGTCTGACACCGACCGACCGAAGGGCAGCGAGTGCGAATGAGCGGAGCCCCCCGCGAGCGAGCGACGCTGCTCGACGTTGCCCGGGCCTCCGGCGTGTCCCGCCAGACCGTCAGCAACGTGCTCAACAACCCGCACCGCGTCGCCCCCGGGACCCTGCAGCGGGTCAGCGCCGACATCGAGCGGCTCGGCTTCCGCCCGAACCGCGCTGCCCGCTCGTTGCGGCGAAGGCGCGCCAACGCGCTCGGCATCCAGGTCCAGTCCGCGCCCACCCGGGCATTCGGGACGATCTTCGACCCCTTCCTCGCGGCGTTGACGTCAGCCGCTCAGGACAGCGACTCGCACCTGATCACCTTCGTCGCGGAGGACGACCGGGACGTCCTCGCGACCTATGAGCGGCTCCTGGCCACCCAGGTCGTCGACGGGTTCGTCCTCACCGACACCCGCCGGGGCGACCCGCGCCCGGGATGGCTCGGCGACCGCGGCGTCCCGTTCGTGTCCTTCGGGCGCATCTGGGACGACCCGTCGGTGACCTCGTGGGTCGACGTCGACGGGCGCGCCGCCACCTGCGACGGGGTCAGGCACCTCCGCGCCCAGGGCTACCGCCGGGTCGCGTACCTCGGCTGGCCCGAGGGGTCCCCGGTCGGCGACAACCGGCGCCAGGGCTGGCTCGAGGCGACCACCGAGCTGGGGCAGGACTGCGCGCGCTTCCTCGGGACGTGCTCCCAGGACGTGATGAGGGCCCGGGAAGCGGCCGGTCCGCTGCTGGCCGGGCTCGATCCCGGGGACGCCGTCCTCTGCGTGTCGGACTCGGTCGCGCTCGGTGTGCTGCTGGCCCTGGGCCAGTGCGGTCGGGCAGCGGGCTCGGACATCGGGGTCCTCGGCTTCGACGACTGCGACTTCGCGCCCGTCTTCGGTCTCAGCAGCATCCGCCAGCCGCTGGACGCGATCGCGCGGGAGCTGATCCACAAGCTCGCCGACGATCGGGCCCAGGACCACGGCAGCGTGGTCTCCCCCACCGTCGTCCAGCGCAGCAGCACCACCCGAGGACCGGCCACCCGATGAACCCGCCACCGGATGAACCGGCCACCGGATGAGCCGGCCACGAGATGACGACCGAAGCACCGCCACCGGCGCACCCGCGCCCGAAACACCGGCCAAACCGCCGGCGATTGGAGAACACCGATGAAGTCAACGACGACCCGTGCGTACCACCTTGCCATCATCCTCGGCACCACCGGCGCCCTTGCGCTGAGCGCCTGCTCCGGCGGGGGCGGCTTCCAGCAGCCACAGGCCACCCAGGGCGCCGCCACCGGCGCCGTCTCCCTCAAGCTGATGATCGGCAGCTCCGGCGACGCCGAGACCAACTCCGTCAAGGCCGCGGTCGACGCCTGGTCGCAGAAGAGCGGCAACAAGGTCGAGGTCGTCCCCGCCGCAGACCTCAGCCAGCAGCTCGGGCAGGCCTTCGCCGGCGGCAACCCGCCGGACGTCTTCTACACCGGCGCCGAGCACATGGGTGACTACGCCAAGGCCGGCTACCTCTACCCGTACGGCGACCAGGTCAAGGATGCGGGCTTCCTCCAGCCGCTCGTCGCCTCCTTCACCGCAGGCGGCAAGTTCTACTGCGCACCCAAGGACTACTCGACGCTCGCCCTCATCATCAACAGTGACATGTGGACCAAGGCCGGCCTGACCGACGCGGACATCCCGAAGGACTGGGCCGGGCTCGAGACGGTCTCGAAGAAGCTGACGAGCGGCAACGTCACGGGGCTGGTCATCAGTGGTGAGTGGGCCCGCATCGGCGCGTTCGCCAAGCAGGCCGGCGGCTGGGTCGTCTCTGCCGACGGCAAGAAGGTGACCGCCGACAGCCCCGAGATGCTCGCCGGGCTGCAGGAGGCCCAGAAGCTGCTCCAGTCCGGTTCGATGAAGTTCGCCAAGCAGGTCGACGCCGGATGGGGCGGCGAGGCCATCGGCAAGGGCAAGGCGGCGATGACCATCGAGGGCAACTGGCTCCGCGGCGGCCTCAAGAAGGACTACCCGGACGTCAAGGTCAAGGTCGTCGAGCTGCCCACCGGCCCGAAGGGCAAGGGCACGCTGGCGTTCACCAACTGCTGGGGCGTCGCGGCGAAGAGCAAGAACCAGGCGGCCTCGGTCGACCTCATCAAGAGCCTCATCACCGTCGACCAGCAGCTGGCCTTCGCGAAGGACTTCGGCGTCATGCCGTCGACCAAGACGGGCGCCGACAAGTTCGCCACCGCCTACCCCGATGACGCCGCGTTCGCCAAGGGCGGCGACTACTCCCAGGGCCCGGTCAACCTCCCCGGGTTCGACCCGGTGATGAAGGCCTTCAACTCCAAGCTCGAGCAGCTGGCCACGGGCGACCCCAAGGCGGCCCTCGCCGAGCTGCAGAAGAACGCCGAAGCGGCTCTCAAGGAGGGCTGAGCATGCCCGCCCGCGCTTTCGGCAAGGGCATCCGCGGCCGTGAGGAGCCTGCAGGCTGGCTCTTCACGGCCCCGATGATCACCCTGCTCGGCGTCTTCCTGTTCATCCCGGTGCTCATGGCGCTGTACGTCAGCATGACGAAGTGGAACGGCAACGACTCGCCGTTCGGCGGACCCAACGCGCCGTTCGTCGGTTTGGACAACTACACCAAGCTGTTTGCCCAGGACGGCCTGGCCAGGACCACGTTCATGCAGTCCCTCGGCAACACGTTCTACTACGTGCTCCTCGTGGTCCCGCTGCAGACCCTCGCCTCCCTGCTGCTCGCGCTCATCGTCAACAACAAGCTCCTGAGGGGCAAGTCGTTCTTCCGGACGGCGTTCTACTTCCCGTCGGTGACGAGCTCGATCGCCATCAGCATCGTGTTCCTCTTCCTCTTCCAGAACTCGGGTGCCGTCAACGGCTTCCTCAAGGTGTTCGGCATCCAGGGGCCGGCCTGGTTCAGCGACTCGCGGGGACTGCTGCACATCGTCCTGGGGTGGTTCGGGCAGGACAACCCCGGTTGGGCACAGGGCCAGATCCTCGGCCGATCCCTGTGGGAGTGGTTCGCCGGGCCGTCCGTCGCCCTCTCGGTCATCATCTTCCTGGCCGTGTGGACCACCACCGGGACCTTCATGCTGATGTTCCTCGCCGCCCTCCAGGACCTGCCCGCGGAGGTCGACGAGGCCGCTGAGCTCGACGGGGTGAGTGCCTGGCAGAGGTTCCGGTACGTCACCGTGCCGCAGCTGAAGCCGGCCATCTTCCTCGTCAGCACCCTCGGCCTGATCGGGACCTGGCAGGTGTTCGACCAGATCTACGTCATGGGCAAGGGCGCGCCCGCCGGCACCACCCTCACGCCGGCCTTCCTGTCCTACTCAACGGGTTTCGACCAGACGAAGTACGGCGAAGGAGCCGCGATGGCGTTCGTCATCTTCCTCATCATCATCGTCCTCACCTTCGCCCAGCGACGGCTGATGGCCGACGAGCGCAAGCCCTTGCTGGGCTGGCTGCTCCGGCGCCGAACGGCAGGGGGTGCGACATGACCACCGCGACGGTGGCCACCGAGGCGGTCGGGACCGAGCGGGCCGAGGTCCCCGGCAGGGGGCGCCACCGCGGACTGAAGAAGCTGCTCGGGTATGCCGTGCTGCTGGCGGTCGCGTTCGTGTACCTCTACCCGTTCGTCATCCAGATCGCCACCTCGTTCAAGTCCGACGCGGAGGCGTCCAACAACGCGCTCGGGCTCATCCCGAACCCGCTCGACATGTCGGCGTGGCGACGCACCTTCGGGCTGACCGAGGACTCCTCCGTGCCGATCCTGCGCTGGCTGATGAACTCCGTCCTCGTCACGGTGGTCGTCACCGCCTCCCGGGTGTTCCTCGACAGCCTCGCCGGCTACGCGCTGTCGCGGCTGAAGTTCCGCGGCCGTGGCTTCCTCTTCGCCACGGTGCTGGCGGTGATCAGCGTGCCCGGCGTCGCCCTGCTGGTGCCGAAGTTCCTCATCGTGAAGTCCCTGGGCATCTACGACTCGTACGCCGGGATGATCATGCCGCTGCTCATCGACGCGGCCGGGGTCTTCATCATGAAGCAGTTCTTCGACTCGGTGTCGGTCTCGATCGAGGAGGCCGCCCGGATGGACGGTGCCGGCGTCTTCCGCACCTTCTGGTCCGTGGTCCTGCCGATGGCGCGGCCTGCACTCATCACCCTGACGATCCTGTCCTTCCAGGGTTCGTGGAACGAGTTCAGCCACTTCCTCGTCACCACCGAGTCCACCCAGTACAAGACGCTCGTCACCGGTCTGGCCAGCCTGAGCAGCGGTCAGCTCGGCGCGGGCTCGCAGTACCCCTTCAAGATGGCCGCGGCGATCCTCACGACGATCCCCGTGGCGGTCCTGTTCTTCGTCTTCCAGCGCCACTTCGTCCGCGGCGCCAACGAGGGCGGCGTCAAGGGGTGAGAACTCTGGTCCGGGCTGGACGGCAACCGCCCCAGCCCGGACCAGGACCACGTGCGGGCACGCTGGTGGCCCAGCCGGTGTTGGGCTGGGTGCGGGGCGGGGTCATTGTTGACCGGGCCGGCGGGTGAGGTGCTGGTCGTAGGAGCCGCGGGTCAGGTCCCAGGTCACGCTCCCGTGAGGGCCGAGGTGTCCGGCAAGCCGGCGGTGGTGCACGAGGTGGTGGTGGTAGCCGCAGAGCAGGGCGGCGTTGGCGAGGTCGGTGGGGCCGCCGTCGAGCCAGTGGGTCAGGTGGTGCGCGTCGCACCACTGAGCGGGCATGGTGCACCCGTGCATGGTGCAACCCCGGTCGCGCAGCCACATGGTCTTGACCTGTGCGGTAGTGAACAACCGTCTCTCCCGGCCACAGTCGAGCACCTGCCCGGCGCCGCCGAGGACCACGGGCAGCACGGACGCGTCGCAGGCGATCCGGCGCACGGTGGCGGGAGCCAGCAGGGTGCCGGCATCCGAGGAGCCGGTGGTGCTGGCTGCCCCGATGTTCCGGGCAAGCTGGTGGTAGTCCATGGTCAGGAACAGCTGGGCCTTGCTGGTGACCGGGACCGCGTCACCGGCACCGACGGCGCGACGGCAGATCTCGACCAGCGCGTCCCCGCGGCGCTGGTCCGAGGAGCGCAGGTCCGCCACGCCGGTCCCCGGTCGCGGGGCGGACAGCGGCCCGAGGGCGGCTTCCAGGACGGCCTTGCCCTCCACGTCCAGGCGCAGCCGGTACTCGTGCAGCCCGTCGCCGTCGTCGTACGGCTGGGTCAGGGCCACCAGGCGCTTGGCGCGTTCCTCGTCGGCCTGCAGCTCACCCGGGGCACCGTAGGTGGCCAGCAGCCGGGGGCGAAGTGCCCGGATGTCCCGGGGGCCGCCGTGCTCGGCGAGCTGGACGATGCCCTCCCACACCGTCGGCACAGCCTCCGGCAGGAGCCGG
Source organism: Lapillicoccus sp. (assembly GCA_051000455.1). Classification (GTDB taxonomy): domain Bacteria; phylum Actinomycetota; class Actinomycetes; order Actinomycetales; family Dermatophilaceae; genus JBPCOG01. The sequence goes on from JBPCOG010000169.1 coordinate 8,825, forward strand.
CGACCCAGACGGCTCATCTCCGACAGGCACACCACGGCGCTGCGCACCGACACCCGGCCCTCGAGCACCGCGGCCCTCAGGGCCTCGCAGCGCCGCTCGCGGGTGGCGTCCACGACCGCCACCAGCGCGCCCGCCCCGCCCGCCTGGAGGGAGGGCGCCCACTCCAGCACCCAGCCCACCCGCGAGTGTGACAGGGTCGCCGCGGTGTCACCGCGGTCCACGGCCTCCGTCAGGACCGCCACCCGGGCCGCCTCCACCAGCCGTGCCACGTCGTCGATGTCCGTGAACAGCGGCCCGAGCTGGTCGCTGCTCGCCTGCCACAGGACCTCAGCCAGACCGGTCAGCGCCTCCCGGACCGCGCGGAGCGAGTCCCGTCGTCGGGCGAGCGTGAGATCCCCTCCCATGGGACAAACCTAGACCCGCCCACCGACAGCCCTCCTGCCCCGCAGCACCGAGCCCGCTTGTTGCCAAACGAGATTCGCGACACGGCAGCCGCACCCTCCACCGCTGGAGGCGTCAGAGCCTGGGGACGAACCGCTTGCCCTGCATGGCCTCCAGAACCAGCGCCGCACTGCGCCGGGCCGCCACCAGTCGCAGGCCCTCCGCCTCCAAGCCGGCCATGATCTCGGCCAGCGCCTCGGTGCTGACGTGCGGGCCGATCTCGACCCGAGCGTCCCGGTAGGCCTGCCGCATCGCGCCCACCTGGCCCTCGATGTGCCGGCCGGCGAGCCACGCGAGGGCCACGGGGTTCCGGCGCCACCCGGCATACCCGCGGTAGTCAGGTGGGCAGTGGTCGAGAAGCCACGCGACGGCCCTGTCTTCCCAGCCGGGGCTGTGCGCAGGTGGCACCAGTTCGGGCCACCCGGGCGGCGTCGCGGTGCTCACCGCCCCAGTGTCGCAAACGTGCGCGGCACCGAGCGGTGGTCACCAGTTCGGTGCGCGGCACCGAGCCGTGGTCACCAGTTCGGCTCGGCCCCCGGTGGTGGGGGCAGCGGCACCGACGGCGGGTGGATGACGTAGACGATGCCGCCGGAGCGGGGGACCCAGACGTTCTCGAACTGGTCGCGCCGGT
>JBPCOG010000427.1:0-4773 GCA_051000455.1 Lapillicoccus sp.
AACGGGCGCACCCACACGCCCCGCTCGAGGGCGGCCGAGCTGACCCGTGGCACGTCGACCGCGGTGTGCAGCTCGATGACGCCGACACCACCCTTGACGCGCACCTCCCGGACCGACGCCAGCCTGCGGGCCGGCGCGAGCACCTCGCTGAGGCCATCGGATAGCTGCTCGACCTGGGTGCGGAAGTCGTTGCGCTGCAACAGGTCCAGGCTCGCCAAGGCGACGGCGCACGCGAGGGGGTTCGCCATGAAGGTCGGTCCGTGCATGAGCGCCCCGGCCTCCCCGCCGCTGACCCCCTTGGCGACCTCGGAGGTGCACAGCACCGCCGCCAGGGTGAGGTAGCCACCGGTCAGGGCCTTGCCGACGCAGAGGATGTCGGGGACCACGGAGCACTGCTCGGCCGCCCACATGGTCCCGGTGCGCCCGAAGCCGGTGGCGATCTCGTCGAGGATGAGCAGGGCGCCGTGCTCCCGGGCGAGCGCGGACAGGACCTGCACGGCATACGGGTCGTAGACGTGCATGCCTCCGGCGCCCTGCAGGACCGGCTCGAGGATCACCGCCGCGACGTCGTCCGCGTGCTCGGCGTACAGGGCGCGGGTCTGCCGCTCCCACCCCTCGACGTCCCCCCCGACGGGGGGCGGGCGGGGGGCGAAGACGTGCTCGGGCAGCACCCCGGTGAAGAGGCTGTGCATGCCGGACACCGGGTCGGTGACGCTCATCGGGGAGAACGTGTCGCCGTGGTAGCCCCCGCGGACGGTGAAGAACCTCGGGCGCGGGCGTCCCCGGGCGACGTGCAGCTGCAGGGCCATCTTCATGGCCACCTCGACGGAGACCGAGCCCGAGTCGGCGAAGAAGACGTGCTGCAGCGGCGAGACGTCCTGCCCGGTATGCCGTGGCGCCAGCTCGACCAGCCGCCGCGCGAGGGCGATGGCCGGCTCGTGGGTCAGGCCGCCGAACATCACGTGGCTCATTCGGCGCAGCTGCTCCCGGACGGCCGAGTCGAGCTCCGGGACGGCGTAACCATGGATGGCGCACCACCACGACGACATCGCGTCGACGACCTCCCGCCGCGTGCCGTCGGCTCCACGCAGTCGGAGCCGGACCCCCGAGGCGGACTCGACGAGGTGCGGGGGCGACGGGGCGACCGCAGGGGCGTACGGGTGCCACACGTGGGCGCTGTCGAAGGCGAGCAGGGCGGCATACTCGTCCGGTTCGGCGCTCACCGTCGCCATTGTGTCGCAGCCCGTGCGGCACACTGGTGCCCATGCCCTCCCAGCCAGTGCCCGAGGCCGGCTTCCGGGCGGCGAACCTGGCGCACCGGCTCCTCCTTCGCGTGACCGGGGGCCGCGTCGCCGGCCGGCTGATGGGTATGCCGGTCATCGAGCTGACCGTCGTGGGTCGCCGGTCGGGCGCCGAGCGGACCGTCATCCTCACCGTCCCGGTGCTGGAGCAGGACCGCCTGGTGGTCGTCGCGTCGAAGGGGGGCGCGGAGGAACACCCGCAGTGGTACCGCAACCTGCTGGCCGACCCGGACGTCTGGGTCACCCGCGCCGGCCAGCGCCGCCCGATGCGGGCCCGGACGGCGAGCGCGGCGGAGCGGGAGCGGCTGTGGCCGCAGTGCGTCCGGGCCTACCCGGGGTACGGCCAGTACCAGCGGCGCACCGGGCGGGAGATCCCGCTCGTCATCCTCGAGCCGCGGTGACGCCGGACGTCAGCACCCCGTGCTCGACGCAGCGGGCGCTCCAGCCGCGGGGCAGGACCTGGACCGTCATCCGGCGCCGGCACCGGGTGCAGTAGCGAGGCGGTTCGAGCAGCAGGGCCGACTCACAGGCGTCGTGGGTGCCGGGGCCGCCGCTGGAGCCCGCGCCCGGACCCGCGCCCGGACCCGCGCCCGGGCCGGCGTCCGGACCGCCCGCGACGCCCGGCTCGCCTCCCGCCGCCTCGCCGCAGCGGGCGCACCACGGGTGGCTGGCCGGCATACCCTCTGCCTCGGTGCTCAGAACGTCTCGGACAGGGCCCGGACCGGCATCCTCAGGTCGGCGAGCAGGTCGAGGTCCTCGGCCGGGTCGCGTCCGAGGGTGGTCAGGTAGTTGCCGACGATCACGGCGTTGATGCCGCCGAGCAGGCCGGCACGCGTGCCAAGGTCGCCGAGGGTGAGCTCACGGCCGCCGGCATACCGCAGGATCGTCCGGGGCAGGGCGAGCCGGAACGCGGCCACCGCTCGCAGCGCGTCGTTCGCGGGCATGACGGGGAGGTCACCGAAGGGGGTGCCGGGGCGCGGGTTGAGGAAGTTCAGGGGCACCTCGTGCGGCTCGAGCTGCCCGAGCTGAGCGGCGAGCTCGGCGCGCTGCTCGATGCTCTCACCCATCCCGACGAGGCCGCCGCAGCACAGCTGCATGCCCGAGTCCTTGACCATGAGGCAGGTGTCCCAGCGCTCCTGCCAGCTGTGGGTCGTGACGACGTGGGGGAAGTAGGACCGGCCTGCCTCGAGGTTGTGGTTGTATCGGTGCACGCCCATGTCGACGAGGTCGTCGACCTGCTCCTGGGTGAGCATCCCCAGCGACGCCGCCACCTGGATGTCGACCTCTGCCCTGATCGCCGCGACGCCCGCGCGCATCTGGCGCATGAGCCGCTCGTCGGGACCCCGGACCGCCGCGACGATGCAGAACTCGCTGGCGCCCGTCTCGCGGGTCTGCCGCGCCGCCCGGACGAGCTCGGGGATGTTGAGCCACACCGAGCGCACCGGCGAGGTGAACTGCCCCGACTGGCTGCAGAAGTGGCAGTCCTCGGGGCAGCCGCCGGTCTGGAGGCTGACGATGCCCTCGACCTCCACCTCGGGGCCGTTGAACGTCGTCCGGACCTCGTGGGCGAGCGCGAGCAGCTCCTCGAGTCGGTCGTCGCCGGTCCGCAGTACCTCGACCACCTCGTCCTGCCCCAGCGCCGCGCCGCGTCCGAGCACCTGCTCCCGTGCCCGGGTGAGGATGTCCGTCGTCGTCGCCTGTGCGCTCATGTGCAGGATTGTTGCGTATGCCGTGCCGGCGCCGGCGCCATGGTCAGTCGCCGGACGCAGCGGGGGCGGCGACGTCAGCGGCGGCGGCGTCGTCAGCGGGGGCGTCCTCGAAGCCGTGGGGGTTCCGGCTCTGCCAGCGCCACGTGTCGGCGCACATGTCGTCGACGGTCCTGCTCGCGTGCCAGCCGAGCTCGGCGTTGGCGCGGCTCGGGTCCGCCCACGTCGCGGGCAGGTCCCCCGGGCGCCGGTCGACGACCTCGTAGGGGATGGGGTGGCCGCAGGCACGCTCGAACGCGTGGACCATCTCCAGCACGGAGGTGCCCCGTCCGGTGCCGAGGTTCCAAGTCCGCAACGGAGTGTCGGAGGTCGCGATCCGGTTCAGCGCGGCCACGTGCCCGGCGGCGAGGTCCTCCACGTGGATGTAGTCCCGCTCACCGGTCCCGTCCGCCGTCGGGTAGTCGTCCCCGAAGACCAGCAGCCTGTCCCGGCGGCCGACCGCCACCTGGGCGATGAACGGCATGAGGTTGTTCGGGATGCCCTGCGGGTCCTCGCCGATCGTCCCCGACGGGTGGGCCCCCACCGGGTTGAAGTAGCGCAGGACCGCGATCCGCCAGGAGCCGTCGATCGCGGCGACGTCGCGAAGGACGTGCTCGATCATCACCTTGGTGCGTCCGTAGGGGTTGCCGGCGTTGAGCGGCTCGTAGTCCTCCTGGTACGGCAGCGGCGCGTGCTCGCCGTAGACCGTCGCCGACGACGAGAAGACGAGCGTGCTGCAGCCGTGCCGTCGCATCGCGCGCACCAGCGAGAACGTCGAATCGAGGTTGTTCTGGTAGTACTCGAGCGGCATCCGCACGCTCTCGCCGACGGCCTTGAGCCCGGCGAAGTGGATCACCGCGTCGAACCGCCCGGCCGCGAAGAGGTGCTCCGTCTTGTCCTTGTCGGTCAGGTCGAACGCGTGTACCGGCAGGTGCGCCCCGGTCAGGGCCTCGAGCCTGCCGACGACGGCGGGCTTCGAGTTGCCGAAGCTGTCGACGATGACGACCTCGTGCCCGGCGGCGACGAGCTGGACGACGGTGTGCGAGCCGATGTACCCGGCGCCACCACTGACGAGAACACGCATGCCCACACCGTATGCCGTGGGCTCACCTGCCCGGTCGGGTGTTGTCGACGACCCTTCGGGCCTTGCCGACCGAGCGCTCGATGCCCCCCGGGTCACGGACCTCGACCCGGGCCGTCGTGCCGACGGTCTGCTTGATCCGCTCCTGGAGCCGGGCGGCGAGGGCGCCCTTGCGGGCGTCGTCGAGCCGCTCGTGGCTCTCGGTCAGCACGGTCAGCTCCACCATCCGTCCCGGCTGGGTGAGCACGCACTGGAAGTACGGCGCGAGCAGGGGCTCGGCGAGGACGTGCTCCTCGATCTGGGTCGGGAAGACGTTGACCCCCCGGACGATCATCATGTCGTCGGTCCGGCCGGTGACCTTCTCGATCCGGCGCATCGCGGGCCGCGCGGTGCCCGGGAGCAGGCGGGTCAGGTCGCGGGTCCGGTAGCGGATGACCGGCATCGCCTGCCGCGTCAGGCTGGTGAGCACCAGCTCGCCGACTTGCCCGTCGGGCAGCACGTCCCCGGTGACCGGGTCGACGACCTCGGGGTAGAAGTGGTCCTCCCAGACGTGCAGCCCGTCCTTGGTCTCGGCGAACTCCTGGGCGACCCCCGGTCCCATCACCTCGGAGAGGCCGTAGATGTCGACCGCGTCCATGCCGCAACG
>JBPCOG010000269.1:0-10488 GCA_051000455.1 Lapillicoccus sp.
CTCCGGGTGGGCCAGCACGAGTCGCCGTGGACCGCCAAGGAGCTGCGGGAGGTCCGCGCCGAGCTGGAGGCGGAGATCGAGCGGGCGAGGACCGACCTGAGGACAGCGGAGGCCGAGCTGCAGGGCCTCCTGCGCGACGCGGGTGACGGGGCGGGGGACGACCAGGCGGACGCCGGCGCGAACATCTTCGACCGGGAGCACGAGATGTCGATGGCGAACAACTCCCGGGAGAAGATCGAGCAGCTGACCCACGCCCTCGAGCGGCTGGACGACGGGACGTACGGAATCTGCGAGGCCTGCGGCAACGCCATCGGCAAGTTTCGCCTTCAGGCCGCTCCTCGTGCGACCCTGTGCGTGACATGCAAGCAGAAGCAGGAGCGCCGCTGACCGCCCAACCGGACCCCCCACTGGCCCGGTTCCCGAACGCCCCACCACGCCGCAGACGGCTCTTTGTGCTGCTCACCGGGGTCGCCGTCCTGTCCTACGTCGTGGACCAGGCGAGCAAGGCCTGGGCCGTGGCGCAGCTCAGCGGTGAGGCGCCGAGGGACCTGCTCGGCACGTTCCTGCGGCTCGACCTCATCCGCAACGCCGGTGCCGCCTTCTCGCTGGGCAACGGCAACACCTGGGTGCTCACCCTCATCGCGGTCGTCGTGCTCGGCGTCGTCATCCTGACCAGCAGGAGGCTCGGCAGCGTGGGCTGGGCATGGGCCTTCGGGCTGCTCCTCGGTGGTGCGCTCGGCAACCTCACGGACCGCATCGTGCGGGCCCCCGGTCCGGGGCGGGGCCACGTCGTCGACTTCCTCGACTACAACGGGTGGTTCATCGGCAACGCCGCCGACATCGCCATCGTCAGCGCGGCGCTGCTCATCGCGGTGCTCGCCGCGCGCGGCATCGGCGTGGACGGCACCAGGGAGCGCCACCAGCCGGAGGGCAAGCACGCGGCCCGTGCGGACTCGGCCGACACCGGGCCCACCAAGGCCCCCGATGCCTGAGGCTCGCACCCTGTTCATCCCCGACGGGCTGGAGGGCGAGCGGATCGACGCGGCCATCGCCCGCCTCTTCGGGCTGTCGCGCACGAAGGCGGCGGACCTCGCGACGGCCGGCGACGTCAGCCTCAACCACCGGGTGGTACCCAAGTCGGAGCGGGTGAGCGCGGGCGACCTGCTGGAGGTCGCGATCCCGGAGGCCGGCGGGAGCCCGGCCGTCCGGGTCGCCGCCGAGCCGGTACCCGGGATGGGGGTCATCCACGACGACGACGACCTCGTCGTCGTCGACAAGCCGGTCGGGGTGGCCGCGCACCCCAGCGTCGGATGGTCGGGTCCCGACGTCGTCACCGGGCTCGCCGCGGCGGGCTACCGGATCTCGACCTCGGGAGCCAGCGAACGCCAGGGCGTCGTCAGCCGGCTCGATGTCGGGACCTCGGGACTCATGGTCGTCGCCAAGAGCGAGCAGGCCTACAGCCGGCTCAAGCAGGCGTTCCGCTCGCGGACGGTCGACAAGACCTACCACGCCCTCGTCCAGGGTCTGCCGGACCCGGTCGTGGGGACGATCGACGCACCGATCGGCCGTCATCCCGGACACGACTACAAGTTCGCGGTCATGGACAGCGGCAAGCGCGCCGTCACCCACTACGAGGTGGTCGAGGCGTTCCGGTCCGCCTCGCTGCTCGAGATCGTGCTGGAGACAGGTCGTACGCACCAGATCCGGGTGCACCTGTCCGCGCTGCGCCACCCGTGCTGCGGCGACCTCACGTACGGCGCCGACCCCCGCCTCGCCAGCCGCCTGCGGCTCACCCGACAGTGGCTGCATGCCGTCGGGCTCGGCTTCGAGCACCCCGGGACGGGAGAGTGGGTCACCTTCACCAGCCCGTACCCGGCGGACCTGCAGGAGGCGCTCGAGCGCGTCGCCGCCTGAGTCCGAAGGACCGCCGGGCGTGTCGTCAGGCGTGTCGGCAGGCGTGTCGCGACACCATCGCTGACCCGCCGGGAAGCGTCGGCGCCGGGGCTTAGACTCGTCGCGATGCCCCCCCAGCCCGCCCCTTCCGCACCTGCTGCCGGTGAGAGCTTCGTCCACCTCCACGTGCACACCGAGTACTCCATGCTCGACGGGGCCGCGCGGGTCGACGAGCTGCTGGGCAGCGCTGCTGCGATGGGTATGCCGGCCATCGCGACGACCGACCACGGCTACATCTTCGGGGCCTACGAGTTCTGGTCCAAGGCGAAGCAGCACGGGATCAAGCCGATCATCGGGGTCGAGGCCTACCTCACGCCGGGCACGCACCGCAGCGACCGGAGCAGGGTGCGCTGGGGAGAGGGGGACACGCCCTCGAGGAACGACATCGGCGGTTCGGGCGCCTACACCCACATGACCCTGCTGGCGAGGACGACCGGCGGAATGCACAACCTGTTCCGGATGAGCTCGCTCGCCTCCCTGCAGGGCCACTACTTCAAGCCCCGGATCGACCGCGAGCTGCTGGCCGAGCACGGCGCCGGCCTCATCGGTACCACCGGGTGCGTCGGCGGAGAGGTCCAGACGCGGCTGCGCCTCGGCCAGTACCGTCTGGCGCTCGAGGCCGCGGCGGAGTTCCGGGACATCCTCGGGCCCGGCAACTTCTATGCCGAGGTGATGGACCACGGCATACCCATCGAGCGCCAGACCCAGCGTGACCTGCTGCGTCTCGCCAGGGAGCTCGGCCTCCCGCTCGTCGCCACGAACGACCTGCACTACACGAGGGCCGAGGACGCCAAGGCCCACGCAGCGCTGCTGTGCGTCCAGTCCGGCTCCACCTTGATGGACCCGACCCGGCTGAAGTTCGACGCCGACGAGTTCTACCTCAAGACCCCGCAGCAGATGCGCGAGCTCTGGCGCGAGCTGCCCGAGGCCTGCGACAACACCCTGCGCATCGCCGAGCAGTGCGAGGTCGGGTTCGTCGAGGAGGAGGGGCGCTACATGCCCCGCTTCCCCTGCCCGCCGGGGGAGTCCGAGACCTCCTGGTTCATCAGGGAGGTCCAGCGCGGCCTGGAGCGGCGCTACCCGCAGGGCATCACGGCCGAGGTCCAGGACCGGGCGAGCTTCGAGGCCGACGTCATCATCGGCAAGGGCTACCCGGGCTACTTCCTCGTCGTCGCCGACTTCATCACGTGGGCCAAGGATCACGGCATCCGGGTGGGTCCGGGGCGCGGGTCCGGCGCCGGCTCGATGTGCGCCTACGCGCTCGGCATCACCGACCTCGACCCGATCCCGCACGGCCTGCTGTTCGAGCGGTTCCTCAACCCCGAGCGCCCGTCGATGCCCGACTTCGACGTCGACTTCGACGAGCGCCGCCGCGGCGAGGTCATCCGCTACGTCACCGACAAGTACGGCGAGGGGCGGGTGGCCCAGATCGTCACCTACGGCACGATCAAGGCCAAGCAGGCCGTCAAGGACGCGGCGCGGGTCATGGGCCACCCGTTCGTCATGGGCGAGCGGCTCACCAAGGCGATGCCCCCCGCCATCATGGGCAAGGACATCCCGCTGTCGGGCATCTTCGACCCCGGCCACCCCCGCTACGGCGAGGCCGCCGAGTTCCGGCGGGTCCACGACGAGGACCCGCAGGCCCAGGAGGTCGTAGCCACCGCACTGGGTCTCGAGGGCCTCAAGCGGCAGTGGGGGGTGCACGCGGCGGGGGTCATCATGTCCAGCGAGCCGCTGCTCGACCTCATCCCCATCATGCGCCGTGAGCAGGACGGGCAGATCATCACCCAGTTCGACTACCCCAGCTGCGAGCGGCTCGGGCTGGTGAAGATGGACTTCCTCGGCCTGCGCAACCTCACCATCCTCGACGACGCGATCGCCAACGTCGAGGCCAACCGCGCCCAGAGCGTCGACCTCGAGCGGCTGTCGAGGACCCTCGACGACCCGGCGACCTACGCGCTGCTCGCCCGGGGTGACACGCTCGGGGTCTTCCAGCTCGACGGCGGCGGCATGCGCTCGCTGCTGCGGCTGATGAAGCCGGACAGCTTCGAGGACGTCACCGCGGTCGGCGCCCTCTACCGGCCGGGCCCGATGGGCGCCAACAGCCACACGAACTACGCGCTGCGCAAGAACGGCCAGCAGCCGGTCAGCTACCTGCACCCCGAGCTGACCGAGGCCCTCGAGCCCATCCTCGGGTCCACCCACGGGCTGATCGTCTACCAGGAGCAGGTGCTGCAGATCGCCCAGCGGGTCGCCGGCTACAGCCTCGGCAAGGCCGACCTGCTGCGCAAGGCCATGGGCAAGAAGAAGCGCGAGGTCCTCGACGCCGAGTACGTCGGCTTCGAGACGGGCATGAAGGCCGGTGGGTACTCCGCGGCGGCGATCAAGACGCTGTGGGACACCCTCGTGCCGTTCTCGGAGTACGCGTTCGGCAGGGCGCACAGCGCGGCATACGGGCTGGTGTCGTACTGGACCGCCTACCTCAAGGCCAACTTCCCCGCGGAGTACATGGCGGCCGTGCTCACCAGCGTGCGCGACGACAAGGACAAGTCGGCCCTCTACCTCAACGAGTGCCGCCGGATGGGCATCAAGGTCCTGCCGCCGGACGTCAACGAGTCCGTCGCCGACTTCGCCGCGGTCGGCACCGACATCCGGTTCGGGCTCGCGGCCGTGCGCAACGTCGGGCGCAACGTCGTCGACGCGGTGGTGGCCGCGCGCGAGGCGAAGGGACGCTTCGGCTCCTTCGAGGACTTCCTGCGCAAGTCGCCGGCGATGGTCATGAACAAGCGCACCATCGAGTCGCTCATCAAGGCCGGAGCCTTCGACTCGATGCAGCAGAGCCGCCAGGGCCTGCTGCGCGTCCACGAGGCCTACGTCGACGCCCTCGTCGACGAGAAGCGGCAGGAGGCCGTCGGGCAGGACTCGCTCTTCGGAGGGTTCGACGAGGGCGAGGCGGGACGGGTGGAGTTCGTCGTACTGCCCCCCATCCCGTCGGCGGAGTGGGACAAGCAGACGCTGCTCGCGTTCGAGCGCGAGATGCTCGGCCTCTACGTGTCCGACCACCCGCTGTTCGGCATCGAGCGGGTCCTGGCCCAGCACGCCGACACCTCCATCGCCGCGCTCATGGGAGACGACCCGAAACCCGAGGGCACGCCAGTCACGATCGCCGGGCTCATCACCGGCCTGCAGGTCAAGCGGACGAAGAAGGGGGACCTCTACGCCGTCGCCACCGTCGAGGACCTCGACGGGGCCATCGAGTGCATGTTCTTCCCGAAGACCTACCTCGCGGTGTCGACGATGCTCGGCAACGACGTCGTCTGCGTCGTCAAGGGCCGGGTCAGCAACCGTGACGACGCCATCTCGATCTTCGCCCAGGAGCTGACCCTGCCGGACATCAAGGACGGCCCACGGGGGCCGGTGGTGCTTACGCTGCCGACGGCACGGGTGACCGCCGTCGTCGCCGAGCGGCTTCGGCGGGTGCTCGGCGAGCACCCGGGCGTCACGGAGGTGCACCTGCGGCTGACCCAGCCGGGCCGCTCGACCCTGATGAGGCTCGACGACGCGTTGCGGGTCACCGCCTCGACGGCGCTGTTCGGCGACCTCAAGGCGCTCCTCGGCCCCGCCTGCCTCGGCTGAGGTATGCCGTGCGGGCGGCAGACCGTGCTCACGTCACCGGCCGCCGGCTCTCCGCCCTCGGTATCGCGCCGCCCGCCGGCAGCCGCGGGGAGGTGACGGTCCACGACATCGTCCGGGCGCACGGGGCGATGCAGGCCCAGGACCACGCCGGCGTGCTCTGGTCCGTGGGGCTGCGGACGGGGCACCGGGTCGAGGCGGTCGAGCAGGCCCTCGCCACGGCCGAGGTGGTCCGCAGCTGGCCGATGCGCGGGACGCTGCACCTCACGGCGGCCGAGGACGCCTGGTGGATGGCCGACCTGCTCGCCGGCCGGGCCATCGCCAGGGCCGCGACGCGGTTCCGGCAGCTCGAGCTGACCGACGAGGTGCTCGGCCGTGCCCGGGAGCTCGTCGGCGAGGCGCTGGTCGGCGGTCGTGCGCTGAGCCGGCCGCGTCTGTTCGACCTGCTGCGCGACAACGGGATCGCGCCGGAGGGCCAGCGGGGCATCCACCTGCTCGGCCGGCTCAGCCAGGTCGGGATGCTCTGCCAGGGGCCGCCCGACGGGCGCCAGCCGACGTTCGTCCTGCTCGACGAGTGGGTCCCGCACAGCCTGCGGCCGTCGCGTGAGGAGGCGATGGCGACCCTGGCCGAGCGGTACGTGCGCAGCCACGGCCCCGCGACGGAGCGCGACTTCGCCGGCTGGACGGGCGAGACCCTCGGCTTCGCCCGGGCGGCGCTCGGCCTCCTCGGCGCTCGCCTCGTGCGCGAGCAGGTCGACGGCACCGAGATGCTCAGCCACGTCGAGTCGCCCCCGCCGGCGCCCCGCCCCGGCGTCCGGCTCCTGCCGGGCTTCGACGAGTACCTCCTCGGCTACAAGGACCGCTCCGCCGCGCTGCGCCCCGACCACGCGCAGCTCACCGTGCCCGGCGGGAACGGCATGTTCATCCCGACGCTCGTCGCGTCGGGGGAGGTGGTCGGGCTATGGAGGCGGACGACGAGGACGCGGCAGGTGGACGTCACGGTGACGCCGTTCGACGAGCCGAGCGCCCGGCGCGCCCGGGCCGTCGAGGGTGCGGCAGCGGCATACGGGCGCTTTCTCGGGCTCCCCGTGCGGGTGCGCTGGGCCGCCCCCCAGCCTCACTAGGCTGTCCCGGTGCCCGAGAACCCGCCGAGCGGCGCCCCGCTCGCCCCGCTCGCCCCGAGGCCCACCCCGAGGCTCGCTCCGAGGCTTGATCCGAGGGCCCCGGTGGCCCCGGTGGCCCCCGTGCACCCCACGACACGCACCGTCCACGGGGACGAGGTCGTCGACGACTTCGCCTGGATGGCCGACCGGGAGAGTCCCCAGCTCGCGGCGTACCTCGCCGCCGAGAACGACTACGCGGCGGCGATGACCGCCCACCTGCAGCCGCTCGCGGACGAGATCTACGACGAGATCAGGTCGCGCACCCGGGAGACCGACCTGTCCGTGCCGGTCGCCCACGGCGGCTGGTGGTACTACTCGCGAACGACCGAGGGGGAGCAGTATGCCGTGGACGCGCGGGTGGCGCGCTCGCCTGGCCACGGGCGGCCCGACCTCGAGGCCGGGATGGCGCCGGCCGGCGAGCAGGTGATCCTCGACGAGAACGCCGAGGCGGCCGGGCACCCCTTCTTCGCGCTCGGCGCGAGCGAGGTCAGTCCCGACGGCTCGCTGCTCGCCTATGCCGTCGACGTCACGGGCGAGGAGCGCTTCGACCTTCGGGTGCGGGTCATCGAGACCGGGCAGGTGCTCGACGAGGCCGTGCGGGGAGCGGGGTACAGCGCCGCGTGGAGCCTGGACGGCCGGTACGTCCTCTACACGCGGCTGGACGACGCGTGGCGGGCCCACCAGGTGTGGAGGCACGAGGTCGGCACACCAGCGGAGCACGACGTCCTCGTCGTCGAGGAGCCGGACGAGCGGTTCTCCGTCAGCGTGGGCGCCTCCCGTGACGACCGGCACATCCTCATCGCCACCGGCTCGAGGACGACTTCCGAGATCTCGATCCTCGACGCCGACCGGCCCCTGGACGCCCCCCGCGTCGTGGCGCGGCGCCGTGAGGGGGTCGAGTACGACGTCGAGCCGGCGGGCGACCGGCTGCTCGTCGTCCACAACGCCGGCCGGACGAACTTCGAGCTCGCCTGGGCGCCGCTCGACGCGACGAGCCCCGAGCAGTGGCAGCCGCTGGAGGTGACGGCCGGGGACGAGTACGTCCTCGGCGTCGAGGCGTTCGACCGCTTCGCCGTCGTCTCGCTGCGCAGCGACGGGCTGACCGGGCTGCGGGTCCTCCCGCGGGACCCAGCAAGTGCCAACGGTTTCGGGGCGGCGCACGACCTCGAGTTCGACGAGCCGGTCTATGCCCTCGGCACGGGCAGCAACCCCGAGACGAGCACGACCGCGCTGCAGGTCGTCTTCGAGTCGATGGTGACCCCGCGGACGATCTACGACTACGACGTCACCACCCGGGCGCTCACCCTGCTCAAGCGCCGCCCGGTGCTCGGTGGGTACGACCCGGCACAGCTCGAGCAGCGCCGTGAGTGGGCCACGGCGCCCGACGGGACGAGGGTGCCGATCTCCCTCGTCCACCGCAGGGGGGTCGAGCCCGACGGCTGCGCGCCGGGGCTGCTCTACGGCTACGGCTCCTACGGGACCAGCATGGACCCGTACTTCTCGGTGGCCAGGCTGTCGCTGCTCGACCGGGGGTTCGTCTTCGCCGTCGCGCACGTCCGGGGTGGTTCCGAGATGGGGCGCCCGTGGTACGAGCAGGGGCGCCTGGAGCACAAGGCCACCTCGTTCACCGACTTCATCACGTGCGCCGACCACCTCGTCGGGTCCGGGTGGGTGGACCCGGACCGGCTCGCCGCGGAGGGGGGCTCGGCGGGCGGCCTGCTCGTCGGCGCGGCCGTCAACCTGGCTCCCGATCGCTTCCGGGTGGTCCACGCGGCGGTCCCCTTCGTCGACGCGCTCACCACGATCCTCAACCCCGACCTGCCGCTCACCGTGGGGGAGTGGGAGGAGTGGGGCGACCCGGTCGCCGACCCCGCGGCATACGCGCTGATGAAGTCCTACACGCCGTACGAGAACGTGGCACCCCGGGACTACCCCGCGATCCTCGTCACGACGAGCCTGCACGACACCCGGGTCTACGTCACCGAGCCGGCGAAGTGGGTGGCGCAGCTGCGCCGGACCGTCCGCAGCGACCCGGGGGAGCGGCCGATCCTCTTCAGGACCGAGATGGCGTCGGGGCACACGGGCCACTCCGGGCGCTACGACGCGTGGCGCCAGCACGCCTGGGAGACCGCGGTCATCATCGACCGGACGAGACCGAGGCGTGGGGCGGTCCCGGACGGCCCGGGTGGCCCGGACGGCCTCCCGGGTGACTGGTGACTGGTGACTGGTGGCGGGTGGCGTCAGCGCAGCCGGTCCCGCGCGATGACCTCCACGGTGACGAGGGTCGCGAGGGACTGGACGAGCAGCAGCGCGACGAGGACCAGGAGCTGCACCGCAGCCGCCTGCAGGGGGGTGGCGCCGCCGAGGAGCATCCCGACGAACGCGCCGGGAAGCGTCACCAGCCCGACCGTCCGCGTCTGGTCCAGGCCCGGGACGAGGGCGAGCGCCGCGTCCGGGCGGGCGACCAGCAGGGCCGAGTCCCGCCGGAGGAGCCCGATCGAGAGCCCCGCCTCGAACTCGCCGTGGCGCTGCCGCAGCGCGTCGAGCGCGCGCCTGCCGGCGAGCGTCGTCGCCGTCATCGCACCGCCGATGAGGATCCCGAGGACGGGCACGACGGCGACCTCGGTGAGGGGGACCAGCCCGCTCGCGAGCAGGCCCGCCCCCACGGGCACCGCCGCGGCGCAGACGGGGAGGGCCGCCCACCACCAGCGCCCGCCCGGGGTGATCCGGCGCCCGGACGTCAGTGCGGCGGTCGTCAGCATGAGGGCGACGAACATGGCCGTCAGCCACCACGACCTCAGCACCGCGGCGATGAGCACGCCGACGACGCCGAGCTGGAGGGTGGCCCGCGCCGCGGCGGTCAGCGCGCCCCGGGAGAACTGCAGACGGCCGAGGTGGCTGACGAGGGCTGCCAGCCCGGTGAGGACGAGCAGCACCACTCCCAGGCGGACGTACCCCCCCGTCCCGTTGACGGCCAGCAGCGAGTCGGTGGGAGCGCGCACGGTTGCCATTATCGCCGGGACGGGACAGCGGGGCGTCCGGACCGGCGGCCCGGCAGACCGGCCGCCCCGTCGGCGCCCCTAAACTCGTCCCATGATGTCCCGGCTCGACCTGCGCGGTCGTGCGCTCGACGTGCGCTCCCTGCGCGCGGCGCTGCCCCGCGCCGAGTTCGATGTCGAGGCGGCCCTCACCGAGGTCCGCCCGATCGTCGAGGACGTCCGCCAGCGTGGGGCGGCCGCCCTCCGCGACCTGTCCGAACGCCTCGACGGCGTCCGTCCCCCCGCACTGCGGGTCCCCCCAGCGGTCCTCCGGGCGGCGCTCGAGCAGCTCGACCCCGGCCTGCGGGCGGCCCTCGAGGAGTCGATCCGCCGGGCCCGGCTCGTCCACGCCGACCAGCGCCGCAGGGACACGACAACCGAGGTCGTCGAGGGCGGGACGGTGACCGAGCGCTGGGTCCCGGTGGACCGGGTGGGTCTCTACGTGCCCGGCGGTCTCGCGGTCTACCCGTCCAGCGTCGTCATGAACGTCGTCCCCGCCCAGCTCGCGGGGGTCGGCTCGCTGGCCGTCGCCAGCCCCCCGCAGAAGGAGAACACCGGCGTCTTCGCCGGCTTCCCCAACCCGACGGTCCTCGCGACGTGCGCCCTGCTCGGTGTCGAGGAGGTGTATGCCGTCGGCGGCGCCCAGGCGGTCGCGATGTTCGCCTACGGGTTCGAGGAGGAGAGCGACGGGGCGCCACCCC
>JBPCOG010000138.1:0-5554 GCA_051000455.1 Lapillicoccus sp.
AGGGCAGGACCTCGGGTCCGTGCGGGTCGCCGGGCCGGGACCGGACGACGCCCGTCGACTCGAGCACCCGTAGCGCCTCGCGGACCGTCGAGCGGCTCGCCCCGAACTGCACGACGAGCTCGCGCTCAGAGGGGAGCCGTTGCCCCGGCCTCAGCTCACCCGACGCGAGCGCCTGCTCGACCTGCTCGACGATGCCCTGCGAGAGCCGCACCGAGGTCACCGGCCGGAACGCGGGCACCTCACTCATGACACCCCCGCTCATGGGGACGGCCGCCCGATGGGCCAGTCGGGGACCGCGTGCGCCGGCCGCGCCTCCTCGTACCAGGAGACCGCCCGCAGCACCCCGACGTCGTCGAACCGCCGCCCGGAGACCTGCAGCCCGATCGGCTTGCCCTCCGGGGTGAAGCCGCAGTTCACCGAGGCCGCGGGCTGCCCCGACATGTTGTACGGCGCGGCGAAGCCGATGTGGACCATACCGAGGTCCTCCTCCCCGAACGGCATGGGCCAGTCTGCCGGGAACGCGACGCCGGGGGCCACGGGGGACAGCACGAGGTCGAAGGGCTCGGTGGCCGCGACGGTGGCCGCCTGCATCG
Organism: Lapillicoccus sp.; assembly: GCA_051000455.1. Taxonomy (GTDB): domain Bacteria; phylum Actinomycetota; class Actinomycetes; order Actinomycetales; family Dermatophilaceae; genus JBPCOG01. The sequence continues at coordinate 594 of JBPCOG010000138.1, forward strand.
CCACGATCTGGTGGTAGCACTGCAGCACCCGCGGGCCCGACGTCTCGGCCCCGCGGCGGACCCACCTGGCGATGAACGGCAGGATCCGCTGCTGCCGCTCCGGGGGCAGCGCGTCGTAGTCGTTCCAGGACCGCACCCGCCAGAACAGGTCGAGGTCCGTCAGCATCTCCGGCGTGACGAACGGCGCCAGCGGCTCGACCACCGCACCGGCCGCCTCGAACACCCCGGCCGCCGCCTCCACCGCGTCCCGGACCACCGGCTCGACCGCCGTTCCGCAGCCGGCGTCGAGGTGCAGCCCGACGCGCAGTCCGCGCACCGCGAGCGAGAGGTCCTCGAGGTCGAGGTCGGCCGGCGGCAGCGACGTCCAGTCGCGCGGGTCCGGCCGGCTGAGCACCGACATCAGCAAGGCCGCGTCCTGCGCCGAGCGCGTCATCGGTCCGGCGCAGCGCCCGAGGTACGGCGCGTCGAGGGGCACCCGTCCGGCGGACGGCTTGAGGGTCGTCAGGCCCAGCCATGTCCCGGGCAGCCGGATCGACCCGCCGATGTCGGTGCCGACGTTGAGCGGGGCGTACCCGGCGGCGGCCGCGGCGCCCGCTCCCGAGCTCGACCCGCCAGTCGTCCACGCCGGGTTCCACGGACTGCGCGTCACGCCGTGCCGGCTCGACACGCCTGACGAGAGCATCCCCCAGTCGGGCATGACGGTCGACCCGACCACCACCCCGCCGGACTCGAGCACCCGGTCCGCGATGGGCGAGTTTCGTTGGGGCACAAGGGGCTCAGTCCCGGCGTTGCCAGCGGGCATCGGTATGCCGGCCCGCGCGACGTTCTCCTTCAGCGTCACCGGGACGCCGTCGATGGGCCCCAGGGGGGAGCCGGACACCCACCGTGCCTCGCTCTTCACCGCAGCCTCGCGGCCGACCGCCCCGTCCCGGACCCACAGCGCGTTGAGGGTCGACTCACGTTCCTCGACGACCGCGTCGACGGCGTCGAAGACCTCCACCGGGGACAGGCTGCGGTCCGCATAGCGGATGAGCAGCTCGGTCGCCGTCAGGCGCGCCAGCTCGGTCGCCGACCCGGACATCCCAGACATGGACTTCGACCCCGTCCTCTCCACCGCTCTTGACAACCATGGTTCGACTCGTCAGGGTAACGCTGATCGCCGCAATGTCCACTGGTCAGACCAGTGGCCCGCGACGGTGACGCGTTCGCGGCAGTGGTCGAGCAGCAGTGACGGGAGGTGCACGCATGGCGGTGCGGTTGGCGGTGATCCCGGGCGACGGGGTCGGTCCGGAGGTCATCGAGGCCACGGTGCCGGTGCTGCGTGCCGCCCTCGAGGGGCACGGGGAGCTTCTCAAGACGACCGAGCTCGACTGGGGCGGGGAGCGGTTCCTCCGCGAGGGCGCCGCCATGCCACCCGACGCCGCCGAGACGGTCAAGCAGCACGACGCCGTCCTCTTCGGTGCTGTCGGGCGACCCGACGTGCCCGACCACGAGCTGGTCTGGGGACTGATCATCGGGCTGCGCCAGCAGCTCGACCTCGCCGTCAACGTCCGCCCGGTCCACGCCTTCACCGGCGTGCCGACGAGGGTCAGGGGCACCGACGGCGTCGACCTCGTCATCATCCGGGAGAACACGGAGGGGGAGTACGTCGGCGCCGGCGGGGTCGCCCATGCCGGCACCGGCGAGGACCTCGGCATCGAGGTGGCCATCCACTCCCGGCGCGTGATCGAGCGGATCGCGCACCACGCCTTCGGCGTCGCCGAGCGCCGCGGCGGCCGGCTGGCCCTCGTCACGAAGTCGAACGCGATGCGCCACGGTTACCCCTTGTGGGACCGGGTCGTCCGGGAGGTGCACGAGCAGCATGAGGGCGTCGAGCTCGAGGTCGTCCTCGTCGACGCGATGGCGGCCCGGATGATCCAGTCGCCGCGCTCGCTCGACGTCCTGCTCGCCGGCAACCTCTTCGGCGACATCCTCTCCGACCTCGCCGCGGTCCTCGCGGGGGGCATGGGGATGGCGCCCAGCGCCAACATCCGGCCCGGCGGGGGTGTCCCGGGCGTCTACGAGCCGGTCCACGGCTCCGCTCCCGACATCGCGGGCAGGGGCATCGCCAACCCGACCGCGTGCCTGCTGTCCGGCGCCATGCTGCTCGAGGACCTCGGGCACCAGGGCGCCGCGGACGGCATACGTCATGCTGTAGCCAGTGCACTCGAGGACCCCGCTCACCACACCCCCGACATCGGTGGCTCAGCCGGCACGCACGACCTGGCCGCCGCCGTGGCAGACCGCCTGACCGCCCTGCACCCGATGGAGACACCATGAAGCCAGTCCGCACCACCGCCACCGGCAAGGCGCTCGTCGCCGTCGTCGCCGTCATGCTCGCCGCCGCCTGCTCGGCCGGCGCGGGCACCACCGGCACCCAGACCGGGGGCGCCGGTGCCCAGGGCAGCGCGGCCGGGGACAAGCTGACCGTCGGGCTCGTCGCCGAGCCGGCGAGCCTCGACTTCACGACGACCGACGGTGCGGCGATCCCGCAGGCGCTGCTCTACAACGTCTACGAGACGCTCGTCAAGCTCGACCAGGACGGCAAGATCGTCCCGGCACTCGCCAAGGCGTGGAAGGTGTCCGACGACCGCAAGACCTACAGCTTCGACCTCGTCGACAACGCAACCTTCACCAACGGCAAGAAGTTCAGCGCCGAGGACGCCGTCTTCTCCATCAACCAGGTCAAGCAGAAGTGGTCGATCTCGCTCAAGTCCGCCATGGACGTCGTCAGCGAGGCGAAGGCGGTCTCGCCGACCCAGCTGCAGGTGACCCTCTCCAAGCCGAGCAACAGCTGGCTCTACAAGATGGCCAGCCGCGTCGGCGCGATGATGAGCCCTTCGGGCGTCGACAAGCTCGCCACCGACCCTGTCGGGACCGGCCCCTTCCAGCTCGACAAGTGGAACCGCGGGGACTCGATCGCGTTCAAGCCCAACACCGGCTACTGGGGCCCAAAGCCGCGTTTCCAGAACGTCGTGCTCAAGTACTTCAAGGACCCGACGGCCCTCAACAACGCGCTGCTGACCGGGACGATCAACGTCATCGGCACGGTCCAGGCGCCGGAGTCGCTGCAGCAGTTCGAGAGCAACCCCAAGTACCAGGTGATCCAGGGCACGACCAACGGCGAGGTCACCCTGTCGTTCAACAACTCCAAGGCGCCGTTCACCGACCTCAAGGTGCGCCAGGCGATCCGCTCGGCCATCGACCACAAGGCCCTCATGGCCACCTGCTGGGCCGGTCGCGGGACCCTCATCGGCAGCATGGTCCCGCCGACCGACCCGTGGTACGAGGACCTCACCGGCCTCTACCCCTACGACCTGCCCAAGGCCAAGTCCCTGCTGCAGGAGTCGGGCAAGGCAGGCATGCCGCTGCGCCTTCGCATCCCCACCCTCCCGTATGCCGTGTCCTGCGGGACCGTCGTCAAGTCCCAGCTCGAGCAGGCCGGCTTCACCGTCCAGCTCGACCAGCTCGAGTTCCCCGCCGCGTGGTTGAGCACGGTGCTGAAGAACGCCGACTATGACATGTCGATCATCGCCCACGTCGAGCCGCGCGACCTCGCGGCCGTGTTCGGCAACCCGGCGTACTACACCCGCTACGACAACAAGCAGCTGCAGGCCGACCTCGCAGCTGCGGACGTCGGCAGCGAGGCGCAGCAGACCGAGCTGATGAAGAAGGCCGCCCGCGAGCTCTCCCAGGACGCTGCGGCGGACTGGCTGTTCCTGCTGCCCAACCTCATCGTCGCCGACAAGGGGATCACCGGGCTGCCGAAGAACGCCATCTCCGAGTCGTTCGACCTCAGCGGCCTGTCGAAGTCCTGAGCCGGGGCAGCTGACCCAGTGCGATGACCCTCCGCCTGCTCCAGCGCGTCGCCGTCCTGCTCGCCAGCCTGCTGGTCAGCTCGGCCATCGTCTTCGCCTTCATGGCCGTCCTGCCCGGCGACCCGGCGCGGGTGGCCTTGGGAGTCAACGCCTCCGAGGACGCCGTCGCGGACCTGAGACGGCAGTTCGGGCTCGACCGACCGCTGCTCGCGCAGTATCTCGGGTGGCTCGGCGGGATGACCCGCTTCGACCTCGGCCAGTCCTACATCTCCCGGGCCGAGATCGCCCCGCAGATCGCCGACCGTCTCCAGGTCACGCTCTGGCTGGTCGCCACCGCGATGGTCCTCGCGCTCGTCGTCGCCGTGCCCCTGGGGACCGTCATGGCCGTCCGCCACCGGGAACCCACCGGGTTCGTCCTGTCCTCCCTCTCCCAGGTGGGGGTCGCGGTCCCGGCCTTCCTCGCCGGTATCCTGCTCATCACGCTCTTCGCGGTCACCCTGCGCTGGCTCCCGGCGAACGGGTGGACGCCGCCAAGCCAGGACCCGGCCATGTTCGCGAAACAGCTTGTCCTGCCTGCCCTCTCGCTCGGGTTGGTGCAGGCGGCGGTCCTCACCCGCTACGTGCGCAGCGCGGTTCTCGACGTCCTGCGCGAGGACTACCTGCGCACCGCGCGCGCGAAGGGGCTGCCCCCCATGGCGGCGCTGCGACGCCACGGCCTGCGCAACGCGGCGGTGCCCGTCGTCACCGTCCTCGGGCTGCAGCTCGCCACCTTGCTCATCGGCGCCGTCGTCGTCGAACGGGTCTTCGTGATCCCGGGGCTGGGCAGCCTGCTGCTGGACTCGGTCTCCAACCGCGACCTCATCCTCGTCCAGGACGTCGTGATGATCCTCGTCGTCGCCGTGCTCCTCGTGAACTTCGTCGTCGACCTGCTCTACCTGCTCATCGACCCCCGCCTGCGGGTCGGCGCCCGATGAGCTCACCGGGCAGCCTCGGTATGCCGGTCCCCCCCACCATCGCGGGTGCCCCCAGGAGCCGGCGACCGGTCAACGCCAGCCTCGTCGTCGGCGCGGTCATCGTGCTGCTCGTCGTCGTCATGGCCGTCGT
>JBPCOG010000180.1:0-13885 GCA_051000455.1 Lapillicoccus sp.
GGTGGTCACCCTCAAGCGCGCGCTGGACAACGTCAAGCCCGCCCTCGAGGTGAAGAGCCGCCGCGTCGGCGGTGCGACCTACCAGGTGCCGATCGAGGTCAAGGGCAACCGGGGCACCACCCTGGCGTTGCGCTGGCTGGTCGGGTACGCCCAGGCCCGTCGCGAGAAGACCATGTCGGACCGACTGATGAACGAGATCCTCGATGCGTCCAACTGCCTCGTTGCCGCGGTGAACCGGCGTTAGGACACCCACAAGATGGCCGAGTCGAACGAGGCGTTCGCCCACTACCGCTGGTGACAGCGGACCCGACAGCCCGGGACGGACGGCGTCCTCCGCCGCCCGCCCGGCCCGCCGGGGAGCGCGCTCCGTGCCGACCGGCAAAGCGGAGCGCGACCCCAGACTTCAACGAGAGATGAGAAGACCGACGTGGCACTCGACGTCCTGACGGACCTGACCAAGGTCCGCAACATCGGCATCATGGCGCACATCGACGCCGGCAAGACGACGACGACCGAGCGCATCCTCTTCTACACCGGCATCACCTACAAGATCGGTGAGGTCCACGACGGCGCGGCGACGATGGACTGGATGGAGCAGGAGCAGGAGCGCGGCATCACCATCACGTCCGCGGCGACGACGACCTTCTGGGACAACCACCAGATCAACATCATCGACACCCCCGGCCACGTCGACTTCACCGTCGAGGTGGAGCGCTCGCTGCGCGTCCTCGACGGCGCGGTTGCCGTGTTCGACGGCAAGGAGGGCGTCGAGCCGCAGTCCGAGACGGTATGGCGTCAGGCCGACAAGTACGGCGTCCCCCGCATCTGCTTCGTCAACAAGATGGACAAGGTCGGGGCGGACTTCTACTTCACCGTGCAGACGATCATCGACCGGCTCGGGGCCACCCCGCTCGTCGTGCAGCTGCCGATCGGCTCGGAGAGCGAGTTCAGCGGCGTCGTCGACCTCGTCGGGATGCGGGCGCTCACCTGGCGCGGCGAGGTCTCCCTCGGGGCCGAGTACGAGGTGGAGGACATTCCCGCGGACCTGCGGGAGAAGGCTGACCGGTACCGTCACGACCTGCTCGAGCGCGTCGCCGAGTCCGACGACACCCTCATGGAGAAGTACCTCGACGGCGGGGAGCTGACCACCGCCGAGATCAAGGGCGCCATCCGGCGCCTGACGATCGCCGGCGAGATCAACCCCATCCTGTGCGGGACGGCGTTCAAGAACAAGGGCGTCCAGCCGATGCTCGACGCCGTGGTCGACTACCTGCCGTCGCCACTGGACGTCCCCCCGATGGTCGGCCACAAGCCGGGCGACCCCGAGACCGAGATCATCCGCAAGCCCGACCGCACGGAGCCGTTCTCGGCACTGGCGTTCAAGGTCGCGTCGCACCCCTTCTTCGGCAAGCTGACCTACGTCCGGGTCTACTCGGGCGAGGTCCCCACCGGCGCGCAGCTGGTCAACTCGACCAAGGGCAAGAAGGAGCGGGTCGGCAAGCTGTTCCAGATGCACTCCAACAAGGAGAACCCGGTCGACAAGGCGTCCGCAGGCCACATCTACGCGTTCATCGGCCTCAAGGACACGACGACCGGTGACACCCTCTGCGACCCGGCCAACCAGGTGATCCTCGAGTCGATGACCTTCCCGGAGCCAGTGCTGCGGGTGGCGATCGAGCCCAAGACCAAGGGCGACCAGGAGAAGCTGGGTACCGCGATCCAGAAGCTGGCCGAGGAGGACCCGACCTTCCAGGTCCAGCACGACGAGGAGACCGGGCAGACGATCATCGCCGGCATGGGCGAGCTGCACCTCGACATCCTCGTCGACCGGATGCGTCGCGAGTTCAAGGTCGAGGCCAACGTCGGCAAGCCGCAGGTCGCCTACCGCGAGACGATCCGCCGCTCGGTGGAGAAGTACGACTACGTCCACAAGAAGCAGACGGGTGGCTCCGGCCAGTACGCGAAGGTGCAGGTGACCATCGAGCCGCTGGACCGCACCGAGGGCGAGCTCTACGTGTTCGAGAACAAGGTCACCGGCGGACGAATCCCGCGTGAGTACATCCCGTCCGTCGACCAGGGGATCCAGGACGCCATGCAGTATGGCGTGCTGGCGGGCTACCCGCTGGTCGGGATCAAGGCCAGCCTCCTCGACGGGGCCTACCACGACGTGGACTCCTCGGAGATGGCCTTCAAGATCGCCGGGTCGATGGTGCTGAAGGAGGCTGTCCGCAAGGCCGACCCCGTCCTGCTCGAGCCGATGATGGCGGTCGAGGTACGCACCCCCGAGGACTACATGGGCGAGGTCATCGGCGACATCAACTCCCGGCGCGGCCAGATCCAGTCCATGGAGGACGTCACCGGCGCCAAGGTCGTCCGCGCGCTCGTCCCCCTGTCGGAGATGTTCGGGTACGTCGGAGACCTGAGGTCCAAGACCCAGGGCCGGGCGAACTACTCGATGCAGTTCGACTCCTACGCCGAGGTCCCCAGGACCGTGGCCGAGGAGATCATCAAGAAAACCCGAGGCGAGTGACACGGGTAGACTCCCGTAGGCTCACCACCAGATCCCACCACACAACAGCAGCGCCACGTCCTGCCCTGGTCGTACGGCGTCACGAGAGAAGTCCTGAGGAGGACCACAGTGGCGAAGGCAAAGTTCGAGCGGACGAAGCCGCACGTCAACATCGGCACCATCGGTCACATCGACCACGGCAAGACGACGTTGACGGCAGCGATCTCCAAGGTCCTGCACGACAAGTACCCGACCCTGAACCCCCAGTTCGCCTTCGACGAGATCGACAAGGCTCCGGAGGAGAAGCAGCGCGGCATCACCATCTCGATCGCGCACATCGAGTACCAGACCGAGTCGCGTCACTACGCGCACGTGGACTGCCCGGGTCACGCCGACTACATCAAGAACATGATCACCGGCGCGGCGCAGATGGACGGTGCGATCCTCGTCGTCGCCGCGACCGACGGGCCGATGCCCCAGACGAGGGAGCACGTGCTGCTCGCCCGCCAGGTCGGCGTCCCCTACATCGTCGTGGCCCTCAACAAGGTGGACATGGTCGACGACGAGGAGATCCTCGAGCTCGTCGAGCTCGAGGTCCGGGAGCTGCTCTCGTTCTACGAGTTTCCCGGCGACGACCTCCCGGTCGTCAAGGTCTCCGCCCTCAAGGCGCTCGAGGGCGACGAGGAGTGGGGCAAGACCGTCGCCGAGCTGATGGACACGGTGGACAAGTACATCCCCGAGCCGGAGCGCGACCTGGACCGACCGTTCATGATGCCGGTCGAGGACGTCTTCACGATCACCGGCCGCGGCACGGTCGTCACGGGCCGGATCGAGCGGGGCGTGCTCAAGGTCAACCAGGAGGTCGAGATCGTCGGCATCCACCCGACCTCGGCCAAGACCACGGTCACCGCCATCGAGATGTTCCGCAAGATGCTCGACGAGGGCCGCGCGGGCGAGAACGTCGGCCTGCTGCTGCGTGGCACCAAGCGCGAGGACGTCGAGCGCGGGCAGGTCATCTGCAAGCCCGGCACCATCACGCCGCACACGCACTTCGAGGCCAACGTCTACATCCTGTCCAAGGACGAGGGCGGTCGGCACACGCCGTTCTACGACAACTACCGCCCGCAGTTCTACTTCCGCACGACGGACGTGACGGGGGTCGTCAAGCTGCCGGAGGGCACCGAGATGGTCATGCCGGGCGACAACACCGAGATGTCGGTCGAGCTGATCCAGCCGATCGCCATGGAGGACGGGCTGCTGTTCAACATCCGCGAGGGCGGCCGCACCGTCGGCGCCGGGCGGGTCACCAAGATCACCAAGTGAGCTGAGCTCGCATCACCTGTGGGCCCGGACCACGTCCGGGCCCCACAGCCGTCCCCGCCCACCCCGCCCTGCACAGGCCCACGAGGGTGACCGCTCGCCCGTCGGGAACTGGCCCCGCGCGATGACGTGCGGGAGGTCGTTGTGCACCGCGCGAGACTCACCGTCCCTGCCCGGCCCTGCCCTGTCGGGGCCGCCCTTCCCTACGGGGCCCGTACGGAGTGGACGGGTCAGCCGACCGAGAAGGTCCGTCCGGCCAGGGCCATGGCCCTGGTCCCCTCGGGCAGGTCCTCGGCGGCGAGGATGGCAGGGAGCAGCTGCGGCTCCCGGGTCAGGGCGCGGAAGACCAGCGACACGGTGACATCGTGCTCGGGCCGGTGCACGACCTCGACCCGGTCATCGGCGCGCAGGTGCCCCGGGGTGAGGACGCGCAGGTAGGCCCCGGGGACGGCGGCGAGGGTGAAGGTGCGCAACCACCCGCGCACCCCCATCCAGGCGCGGAACGTGGAGCACGGGATCCGGGGGTCGGTGACCTGCAGCACCACGTCAGGGCCAACCCGCCACCGCTCACCGACCAGGGCCCCGCTGACGTCGACGCCGCGGGTGGTGAGGTTCTCCCCGAAGGCACCGGCGGTGAGCGGCCGCCCCAGCTCGGACTCCCAGCGGTCGAGGTCCTCGCGGGCGTACGCGTAGACGGCCTGGTCGTCCCCGCCGTGGTGGGACCGGTTCCCGATCGAGTCGCCGACGAGGCCGCTGCCGAGGCCGTGGGCCCTCGAGCCCGGGGCGCGGACCTCGACGGGTCCGCCGGTCGGCCGCTTGTCGATGGCTGTCGGCCGGGCGCCCCGGTGCGGGTTGGGCCGTACGCGCGCGACGTTCACCGACACCAGCCGCGCGTCGACCGGGAGCATGAGGTGCAGGATAGCGCCCGACCCGTAGACCGCTCCCGGGTGACGGCGGCTGCGACACCCGGGACGCCGGATTTGGTGGAGCCCCCGGCCCTCTGGCACACTAGACCGGTTGCCTGATGCGTGGAACCGACCGATGTCGGGTCCGCCACCCCTTCGCGGACAGGGCCGGTCACCCGGTCATGGCCGGGGGAAGCGCAGGCTCCCGGCCGAGGCCGGGTTTCCGGACAGCCGATCGTCCCCCGCACGAAAGTGCTGACGTTCGGCCGTGGAGCGGGTGCGACACACCCGACCGCGGGGGTCGGGGAGTCCGGGTGACCGGTCGCCCTGCACAGGTACCCCGAGAGAGAGACTCAACGACGATGGCGGGACAGAAGATCCGCATCCGGCTCAAGTCGTATGACCACGAGGTCATCGACAGCTCGGCGCGCAAGATCGTCGACACGGTGACCCGTGCCGGTGCGACGGTCGTCGGCCCGGTGCCGCTGCCGACGGAGAAGAACGTCTTCGTCGTCATCAGGTCCCCGCACAAGTACAAGGACAGCCGGGAGCACTTCGAGATCCGCACCCACAAGCGTCTGATCGACATCATCGACCCCACCCCCAAGGCAGTCGACTCCCTGATGCGTCTCGACCTGCCGGCGGACGTCAACATCGAGATTAAGCTGTAGGACCACGATGACCACCACCGCGACCCCCCCCGGCGCTCCCACCCCGGCGAAGCGCCCCGTCAAGGGCGTCCTCGGCGAGAAGCTCGGCATGACCCAGGTGTGGGACGCCGACAACCGCCTCGTCCCCGTGACCGTGATCAAGGCCGGTCCCTGCGTCGTCACGCAGCTGCGCGGCGACGAGACCGACGGCTACGACGCCGTGCAGATCGCCTACGGCGAGATCGACCCACGCAAGGTCAACAAGCCGATGAAGGGCCACTTCGAGAAGGCCGGCGTGACCCCGCGCCGCCACCTCGTCGAGCTGCGCACCACCGACGCCGGCGACTACGCCCTCGGCCAGGAGGTCACGGTCGAGGTGTTCGAGCCGGGTCAGCGGATCGACGCGACGGCGACCACCAAGGGCAAGGGCTTCGCGGGGGTCATGAAGCGCCACGGCTTCCACGGCGTCTCGTCCTCGCACGGCGCCCACAAGAACCACCGCAAGCCCGGCTCGATCGGTGGCTGCTCCACGCCGGGCCGGGTGTTCAAGGGCATGCGGATGGCCGGCCGGATGGGTGGCGTGCGACAGACCACCCAGAACCTCACGATTCACGCCGTCGACGCCGAGCGCGGCCTGCTGCTGATCAAGGGTGCCGTCCCCGGTCCCCGCGGCGGCATCGTCCTGGTCCGCACGGCCGCCAAGGGAGCGTAGGCGACATGGCTACCACGAACACCGGGCTCGACGTCGACCTGCCGGCCGAGATCTTCGACGTCCAGACGAACGTCCCGCTCATCCACCAGGTCGTCGTGGCCCAGCTGGCCGCGGCCCGCCAGGGCACGCACTCGACCAAGACCCGCGGGGAGGTCCGCGGCGGGGGCGCCAAGCCGCACCGCCAGAAGGGCACCGGACGCGCCCGTCAGGGGTCGACCCGGGCTCCGCAGTTCGCCGGCGGCGGTGTCGTCCACGGCCCGAAACCTCGCGACTACGCCCAGCGCACCCCGAAGAAGATGAAGGCGGCCGCCCTGCGCGGCGCCCTGTCCGACCGGAACCGGCACGGGCGGGTGCACGTGCTCGCCAGCCTCGTCGAGGGGGACACGCCCTCGAGCGCGCAGGCACTGCGGGCGCTCACCGGCCTCAGCGAGCGCAGGAACCTGCTCGTCGTCCTCGAGCGGGGCGACGACGTCTCCTTCAAGAGCGTCCGCAACCTCAAGGACGTCCACGTGCTCGTGGCCGACCAGCTCAACACCTACGACGTGCTGTGCGCCGATGACGTGGTCTTCACCAAGGGCGCGCTCGACGCCTTCGTCGCCGGGCCCGTCGGGTCCGTCAGGACCGGGTCCGGCCCGGTTGCCGCCGCCGAGCCTGGCCGGACGACCCAGGAGGAGTCCACGTGAGCATCCACAACAAGGACCCGCGCGACATCCTCATCGCGCCGGTCGTCTCGGAGAAGTCCTACGGGCTGCTCGACGAGGGGAAGTACACCTTCCTGGTGGACCCGCGGGCGAACAAGACCGAGATCAGGATCGCCATCGAGCAGGTGTTCAACGTCAAGGTCGACAAGGTCCACACGCTGAACCGCCAGGGCAAGGCGCGTCGGACCCGGTTCGGCCTCGGCAAGCGCAAGGACACCAAGCGCGCGATCGTCAGCCTCAGGGAAGGGTCCATCGACATCTTCGGGAGCGCGGTCTCCTGACCGCCCGACGACATCCAGACGCCAGAGACGACAGGGACTCCACAGCATGGGCATCCGTAAGTACAAGCCGACAACGCCGGGCCGCCGCGGCTCGTCGGTCGCCGACTTCGTCGAGGTCACTCGCACGACGCCGGAGAAGTCGCTGGTCCGACCGCTGCGCAAGAGCGGCGGCCGCAACAACGCCGGGCGCATCACCACGCGCCACATCGGTGGCGGTCACAAGCGCGCCTACCGCGTCATCGACTTCCGCCGGCACGACAAGGACGGCGTGCCCGCCGAGGTCGCCCACGTCGAGTACGACCCCAACCGCACCGCGCGGATCGCCCTCCTGCACTACGCCGACGGCGAGAAGCGCTACATCCTCGCGCCGAACCGTCTCAGGCAGGGCGACCAGATCGAGAACGGTGCGGGCGCGGACATCAAGCCCGGCAACAGCCTCCCGCTTCGCAACATCCCGGTCGGCACGGTCGTGCACGCCATCGAGCTCAAGCCCGGCGGGGGCGCCAAGATCGCCCGCTCGGCGGGTGCGCGGGTCCAGCTCGTCGCCAAGGACGGCCCCTACGCCCAGCTGCGTATGCCGTCCGGCGAGATCCGCAACGTCGACCTGCGTTGCCGCGCGACGGTCGGGGAGGTCGGCAACGCCGAGCAGAGCAACATCAACTGGGGCAAGGCCGGCCGGATGCGGTGGAAGGGCAAGCGCCCGACCGTGCGTGGCGTGGCGATGAACCCGGTCGACCACCCCCACGGCGGCGGGGAGGGCAAGACCTCCGGAGGCCGGCACCCGGTCAGCCCGTGGGGGCAGGTCGAGGGCCGCACCAGGCGGCCAAAGAAGGAGAGCGACAAGCTGATCGTTCGTCGCCGTCGTACTGGCAAGAAGCGCTGATAGGAGCCTTTGGACATGCCTCGTAGCATGAAGAAGGGCCCGTTCATCGACGACCACCTGCAGAAGAAGGTGGACGTCCAGAACGAAGCTGGAACCAAGAACGTCATCAAGACCTGGTCGCGTCGCTCGGTCGTCTCGCCCGACATGCTCGGTCACACCCTCGCGGTGCACGACGGGCGCAAGCACACCCCGGTCTTCGTCACCGAGTCGATGGTCGGCCACAAGCTCGGGGAGTTCGCGCCGACCCGCACCTTCCGGGGTCACGTCAAGGACGACAAGAAGGGCCGCCGCCGCTGACGCGGGGCAGACGCCAATGAGCAACGAGAGCAGAGGGACCGTGATGGAAGCCAGGGCGCAGGCACGGCACGTCCGTGTCACCCCGCAGAAGGCCCGCCGCGTGGTGGACCTGATCCGCGGCAAGCAGGCGACCGAGGCCGTCGCGGTCCTGCAGTTCGCGCCGCAGTCGGCGTCCGACCCGATCCGCAAGGTGCTCGAGAGCGCCATCGCGAACGCCCGGGTCCAGGCCGACCGCGCCTCGACCGGGTTCGACGAGCGCAAGCTGGTCATCCAGGCGGCGTTCGTCGACGAGGGCCCGACGATGAAGCGTTTCCGTCCGCGGGCCCAGGGCCGCGCCAGCCGGATCAACAAGCGCACCAGCCACATCACCGTCGTCGTCGCCGAGGACGAGGCACCCGGGAAGTCCCCCGGCACTGCCGGGAAGCAGTCGGCCAGGACGTCCGGCACGAAGACCGCCAAAGGAGGCACCCGCTAATGGGTCAGAAGGTCAACCCGCACGGTTTCCGCCTCGGCATCACCACCGAGCACAAGAGCCGCTGGTTCGCTGACAGCACCAAGACCGGCCAGCGCTACCGCGACTTCGTCAGGGAGGACGTGGCGATTCGCAAGCTGATGGAGACCGGCATGGAGCGGGCCGGCATCTCCCGCGTCGAGATCGAGCGCACCCGCGACCGGGTGCGCGTCGACATCCACACCGCTCGGCCCGGCATCGTCATCGGTCGCCGCGGCGCGGAGGCCGACCGCATCCGCGGCGAGCTCGAGAAGCTGACCGGCAAGCAGGTGCAGCTGAACATCCTCGAGGTCAAGAACCCCGAGATCGACGCGCAGCTGGTCGCGCAGGGTGTGGCGGAGCAGCTCGCCGCACGCGTGTCCTTCCGCCGCGCCATGCGCAAGGGCATGCAGTCCGCCCTGCGCGCGGGGGCCAAGGGCATCCGGGTGCAGTGCTCCGGGCGGCTGCAGGGTGCGGAGATGTCCCGCTCGGAGTTCTACCGCGAGGGACGGGTGCCGCTGCACACGCTGCGGGCGAACATCGACTACGGCTTCTACGAGGCGCGCACCACGTTCGGGCGGATCGGCGTGAAGGTGTGGATCTACAAGGGCGACATGACGGCCAGGGAGCTCGCCCAGCAGCAGGCCACCGCGCCGCGCGCCCCCCGTGGTCCCCGGCGCGACGGTGTGGACCGTGCAGACCGCCCCACCCGTGCCCGGCGCGAGCCCGGTCCGGGCGAGAGTCCTGCCGCGGCTGGACCCGTCGCGGGCGAGCGCCCTGTCGCGACCGAGGGGGCCCCGGCTCCCGTCGCGGCACCCAGCACCGAGAACGGGCAGGCCTGACCATGTTGATCCCCCGTCGAGTCAAGCACCGCAAGCAGCACCACCCGGGACGCTCGGGTTCGGCCAAGGGTGGCACGCGGATCACCTTCGGTGACTTCGGCATCCAGGCCCTCGAGCCCGCCTACGTCACCAACCGGCAGATCGAGTCCGCCCGTATCGCCATGACGCGCTACATCAAGCGTGGCGGCAAGGTGTGGATCAACATCTACCCCGACCGCCCGATCACCAAGAAGCCCGCAGAGACCCGGATGGGTTCCGGCAAGGGCTCTCCGGAGTGGTGGGTCGCCAACGTCAAGCCCGGACGGGTGATGTTCGAGCTGGCCGGCGTTCCGGAGCCGGTCGCTCGCGAGGCCCTCCGGCTGGCGATGCACAAGCTCCCGATGAAGTGCCGGTTCGTCCAGCGTGAAGGTGGTGAGATCTGATGGCGGTCGGTACCAAGGACCTGACCTCCGACGGCCTGCGAGGGTTCGACGACGAGCGTCTCGTCGAGGAGCTTCGCAAGGCCAAGGAGGAGCTGTTCAACCTCCGCTTCCAGTCGGCCACCGGCCAGCTGGACAACCACGGCCGGCTACGCGCCGTCCGCAAGGACATCGCCCGGATCTACACCGAGATGCGGGAGCGGGAGCTCGGCATCGGGGCTGCGCCGGTCGCCAAACCGGCGAACGAGCCGGCCGACCCGGCCGACAAGAAGGCCGACAAGAAGGCCGACAAGAAGGCCGATAAGAAGGCCGACAAGAAGGCCGACAAGAAGGCCGACAAGGCCGAGGACATCGAGGCGAAGGCATGAGCGACAAGCAGGAGAGCACAGTGAGCGGCGTCAACGCCCCCGCCGACGAGGCGCCCGAGCCGGGTGCCGGGGCGGAGCGCAACTACCGCAAGGCGCGCCAGGGCTACGTGGTCAGCGACAAGATGGACAAGACCCTCGTGGTCGAGGTCGAGGACCGCGTCAAGCACCCGTTGTACGGGAAGGTCCTGCGGCGCAGCAGCAAGGTCAAGGCCCACGACGAGCAGAACTCGGCCGGCGTCGGCGACCGGGTCCTCATCATGGAGACCCGCCCCCTCTCGGCTACCAAGCGCTGGCGCCTGGTGGAGATCCTCGAGAAGGCGAAATGACCAACCCCGGCGAGGCGAGCATTCGTCATCTGGTGGCCAACCCGTCCGGCGGAGCCGGTCTGGGCATCTCGGTCGGAGGGCAGCAGTGATCCAGCAGGAGTCGCGGCTGCGAGTCGCCGACAACACCGGTGCCAAGGAGATCCTCTGCATCCGGGTTCTCGGCGGCTCCGGGCGCCGGTATGCCGGTATCGGCGACACCATCGTCGCGACCGTCAAGGACGCCATCCCGGGCGGCAACGTCAAGAAGGGCGACGTCGTCAAGGCGGTCATCGTCCGCACGGTCAAGGAGCGGCGCCGTGCCGACGGTTCGTACATCAAGTTCGACGAGAACGCCGCGGTCATCCTCAAGAGCGACGGGGACCCGCGCGGCACCCGCATCTTCGGCCCGGTGGGCCGCGAGCTGCGCGAGAAGCGGTTCATGAAGATCATCTCCCTGGCACCGGAGGTGTTGTGAGGATGGCGAAGATGAAGATCAAGAAGGGTGACCTCGTGCAGGTCATCTCGGGGCGCTCCCAGAAGAACGGCGGGGACCGCGGCAAGCAGGGCAAGGTCATCGCCGTGTACTCGGACGTGAGCCGGGTGCTGGTCGAGGGCGTCAACCGGGTCACCAAGCACACCAAGGCCGGCACGAGCGGTCGGGGCTCGCGCACCGGCGGCCTCGTCCACACCGAGGCCCCCATCCACGTCAGCAACGTCGCGATCGTCGACCCCGACTCCAAGACCCCGACGCGGGTCAGGACCCGCGTCGACATGGTGGAGCGCGACGGTCGCCAGAAGGCGGTCCGCACCCGCGTGGCCGTGCGCTCCGGTAAGGACCTGTGACCATGACCCAGACAACCGACCCGTCCCGGACTACGGACGCCCTGAGCCCGGCCCGTGAGCCGGCCGAGAGGCCGCGCCTCAAGCAGCGCTATCTCGACGAGATCAAGCCCTCCCTCCGGGAGCAGTTCGGCTACCGCAACGTCATGCAGGTGCCGGGCGTCGTCAAGGTCGTCGTCAACATGGGCGTGGGCGACGCGGCCAAGGACAGCAAGCTCATCGAGGGCGCGGTGCGGGACATCGCGGCGATCACCGGCCAGAAGCCGGTGGTCACCCGGGCGCGCAAGTCGATCGCCCAGTTCAAGCTGCGCGAGGGTATGCCGATCGGCGCGCACACGACGCTGCGCGGTGACCGCATGTGGGAGTTCCTCGACCGTCTGGTGACCGTCGCCCTGCCGCGCATCCGCGACTTCCGCGGCCTGTCGCCGAAGCAGTTCGACGGCAGCGGGAACTACACGTTCGGGCTGACCGAGCAGTCGATGTTCCACGAGATCGACCAGGACCGGATCGACCGGGTCCGCGGCATGGACATCACCGTGGTGACCACGGCGACCACCGACGACGAAGGCCGTGCCCTGCTCAAGGGCCTCGGCTTCCCCTTCAAGGAGAACTGACATGGCCAAGACCGCCCTGGTCAACAAGGCGAACGCCAAGCCCAAGTTCAAGGTCCGCGGCTACACCCGGTGCCAGCGGTGCGGACGCCCGCACTCCGTGTACCGCAAGTTCGGCCTGTGCCGGATCTGCCTGCGCGAGATGGCGCACCGCGGCGAGCTCCCCGGCGTGACGAAGAGCTCATGGTGAGCGCCCTTCCCGGACCGGGCACCGGCCCGGCGCGCACGACCCCCACGACGCACCCGACACAGACCACTGACACCGCAGGTCGGCCACCCGGCATACCGGCCCAGGCTGAAACCCCGGTGAGGAAGGGCGGAGAAGCCCAATGACGATGACCGACCCGATTGCGGACATGTTGACCCGTGTGCGGAACGCCAACTCGGCGCACCACGACGTCGTCTCCATGCCGTTCTCCAAGCTCAAGTCCCACGTCGCGGAGATCCTCCAGGCCGAGGGCTACATCGCCGGCTGGAGGGTCGAGGACGCGGAGGTCGGCCAGCGGCTGACCATCGACCTCAAGTACGGCCCGAACCGGGAGCGGTCGATCGCCGGCGTGCGCCGCGTCTCCAAGCCGGGCCTGCGGGTGTACGCCAAGTCGACGAACCTGCCCAAGGTCCTCGGCGGCCTCGGCGTCGCCATCATCTCCACCTCGTCCGGCCTGTTGACCGACCGGCAGGCCGCCAAAAAGGGAGTGGGCGGGGAAGTCCTCGCCTACGTCTGGTAAGGGGAAGCAGCCATGTCACGAATCGGACGTCTCCCTGTCACCATCCCGTCCGGGGTGGATGTGTCCATCGACGGCCGGGCCGTCACGGTCACCGGTCCCCGGGGCGAGCTCAGCGTCACCGTCCCCGAGCCGATCACCGTCGGCCGGGGCGATGACGGCGCGGTCGAGGTCACCCGCCCCGACGACGAGCGCGAGTCGCGCTCGCTGCACGGACTGACCCGCTCGCTCATCAACAACATGGTCCTCGGGGTCACCGACGGCTACGAGAAGCGGCTGGAGATCCACGGGACCGGGTACCGCGTGGCCAACAGGGGCGGAGACCTCGAGTTCTCCCTCGGGTACAGCCACACCATCACCGTGCCGGCCCCCCGGGGCATCTCCTTCACCGTCGAGAACCCGACCCGGTTCTCGGTCCAGGGCATCGACAAGCAGCAGGTCGGCGAGGTCGCCGCGAACATCCGCAAGCTGCGCAAGCCCGACCCCTACAAGGGCAAGGGCGTGCGCTACGCGGGGGAACAGATCCGTCGCAAGGTCGGAAAGGCCGGTAAGTAGCCATGGCATTGATCATCAAGCGCGGCAAGGGCAAGGCAGCCGCCCGGGTCCGTCGCCAGGCGCGGGGCCGCAAGAAGCTCAGCGGGACCGCCGAGCGGCCGCGTCTGGTCGTCTCGCGCTCGACGCGCCACCTGTTCGTGCAGGTCGTCGACGACACGGCGGGAAGGACCGTCGCCTTCGCGTCGACGATGGAGCCGGACCTGCGCTCGTTCGAGGGGGACAAGACCGCCAAGGCCAGGAAGGTCGGCGAGCTGGTCGCCGGGCGGGCCCGGAGCGCCGGGGTCGAGGCGGTCGTCTTCGATCGTGGTGGCAACCGCTACCACGGCCGGGTCGCGGCCATCGCCAACGGCGCTCGCGAGGGTGGGCTCTCGCTGTGAGGAACCTCAGCCAGAACGCAACGCAAGAGACAAGGACCATCTGATGCCCGGACCACAGCGTCGAGGCACCGGCCCCGGCACCGGCACGGCAGTCG
>JBPCOG010000446.1:0-2327 GCA_051000455.1 Lapillicoccus sp.
GCCGGCGAGAGCACGCAACCGGACGGGACCCGCACCACCGAGATGGGGACACTGTGAGCGCACCGCCCCTGATGGTCGACCGCGAGCCGGCGGTGCTCGTCCTCGAGGACGGCCGCAGCTTCCGGGGCGAGGCGTTCGGGGCGGTCGGTGAGACGGTGGGCGAGGCGGTCTTCTCGACCGGCATGACCGGCTACCAGGAGACGCTGACCGACCCGAGCTACCACCGGCAGGTCGTCGTCATGACGGCGCCGCACGTCGGCAACACGGGGGTCAACACCGAGGACGACGAGTCCGGGCGGATCTGGGTCGCCGGGTACGTCGTCCGTGACCCCGCGCTGCGTCCCTCGAGCTGGCGCGCCACCGGGTCGCTCGAGGACGCGCTGGCGACGCAGGGGGTGGTCGGGATCAGCGCGGTCGACACCCGGGCGCTGACCCGGCACCTGCGCGAGCGGGGCGCGATGCGGGCGGGCATCTTCAGCGGCGACGCGGCCCGACGGGACCCGGGCGTCCTCCTGGCCGCGGTCGTCGCCGCTCCCCGGATGGAGGGCGCGGCGCTCGCTGCCGAGGTGAGCACCGTCGACGGCTACGTCGTCGCGGCGGTGGGGGACAGGCGGTTCACCGTCGTCGCCCTCGACCTCGGGATCAAGGCGATGACCCCGACCCTGATGGCCAGGCAGGGCATCGAGGTCCACGTCCTGCCCGCCACCGCGACGGTGGAGGACGTGATGGCCGTCCCGGGTCGCGGCGACGGTCCCGACGGGGTGTTCTTCTCCAACGGTCCCGGGGACCCCGCCAGCGCGGAGCACGAGACCCGGTTGCTGCGCGAGGTGCTCGAACGCCGGATCCCCTTCTTCGGCATCTGCTTCGGCAACCAGCTGCTCGGACGCGCGCTCGGCTTCGGCACGTACAAGCTCACCTACGGCCACCACGGGATGAACCAGCCGGTCATGGACCGCGCCACCGGCAGGGTCGAGGTGACCGCGCACAACCACGGGTTCGCGGTCCAGTGGCCGGGCGGGACGGCGTCCGAGCCCGTCGACACCCCCTACGGGCGGGTCCGGGTATCCCACGTGTGCCTCAACGACGACGTCGTCGAGGGGCTGGAGTGCCTCGACCTGCCGGCGTACTCGGTCCAGTACCACCCGGAGGCGGCGGCCGGGCCGCACGACGCGGCATACCTGTTCGGCCGTTTCGTCGAGCTGATGCAGGCGCGGGCCGACGGGCGCGAGGCGACCCGCTGATGCCGCGTCGCGACGACATCACCAGCGTCCTCGTCATCGGCTCGGGGCCGATCGTCATCGGCCAGGCCTGCGAGTTCGACTACTCCGGTACCCAGGCCTGCCGGGTGCTGCGCGAGGAGGGCATCCGGGTCATCCTCGTCAACTCCAACCCGGCGACGATCATGACCGACCCCGAGTTCGCCGACGCCACCTACATCGAGCCGATCGTCCCGGAGGTCGTCGAGGCGATCATCGCCAAGGAGCGCCCCGACGCGGTCCTCGCGACCCTGGGGGGGCAGACGGCCCTCAACACGGCGATCGCCCTGCACGAGCGGGGGGTGCTGGAGAAGTACTCCTGCCCCCTCATCGGCGCCAGCGTCGAGGCGATACGCCTCGGTGAGGACCGTCAGGCGTTCAAGGGTGTCGTCGAGCGGTGCGGTGCGCAGGTGGCGCGGTCGGTGACCGCCCACACCATCGACGGGTGCCTCGCCGCCGCCTCCGAGCTCGGCTACCCGGTCGTCGTCCGGCCCTCGTTCACCATGGGCGGCCTCGGGTCCGGGTTCGCACACGACGAGGCCGACCTGCGTCGGATGGCCGGCGCCGGCCTCCAGGCGAGCCCGACCACGGAGGTGCTCCTCGAGGAGTCCATCCTCGGGTGGAAGGAGTACGAGCTCGAGATCATGCGAGACCACGCCGACAACGTCGTCGTCGTCTGCTCGATCGAGAACCTCGACCCGATGGGCGTGCACACCGGTGACTCCATCACCGTCGCGCCGGCGATGACCCTCACCGACCGCGAGTACCAGCGCCTGCGCGACCTCGGCATCGCCATCATCCGCGAGGTGGGCGTCGAGACCGGCGGCTGCAACATCCAGTTCGCCGTCGACCCTCGGGACGGCCGGGTCATCGTCGTCGAGATGAACCCGCGGGTCTCGCGGTCCTCGGCGCTGGCGTCGAAGGCGACCGGCTTCCCGATCGCGAAGATCGCCGCGAAGATGGCGATCGGCTACACCCTCGACGAGGTCCCCAACGACATCACCCGGGTGACGCCGGCGAGCTTCGAGCCGGCCCTGGACTACGTCGTGGTGAAGGTGCCGCGGTTCGCCT
>JBPCOG010000022.1:0-7089 GCA_051000455.1 Lapillicoccus sp.
TCCGGGAGCTGTGCCACACCCTGGACGGCTTCTTCTACGTCGGCTACCTCTTCCCGCTCTGGGACCCGATGCGTCAGACGTTCGCCGACAAGATCCTCCAGACGGTCGTGGTCAGCGAGCGCTGACGCGCATCCCCCCGACCGCGAATCCGGTCGAAAGGTCGCACAGATCCGCCCCCCACCACCCCCCCAGCGCGAATCCGGTCGAAAGGTCGCACAGATCCGCCTCCGGCAGATCAGGCCGGTCTCACCGGGCCGAGGCGGTGGACCGGCGCCGGGCAACTTCGTAGAGGGTGACCCCGGCGGCGATCCCCGCGTTGAGCGACTCGACGGCCGACGACATGGGGATGGAGACCACCTGGTCGCAGGTCTCCCGGACCAGACGGGAGAGCCCCTTGCCCTCCGAGCCGACGACGATGACCAGCGGCTCGCCGGCCAGCCCGATCTCCGGGAGCGACACGTCACCGTCCATGTCGAGCCCGAGGACGAAGAACCCGGCCCGCTTGAACTCCTCCAGCGCGCGGGTCAGGTTCGCGACCTTGGACACCGGGACCCGCGCAGCCGCGCCCGCGGAGGTCTTCCAGGCGCTGGCGGTCATCCCGGCCGACCGCCGCTCCGGGAGCAGCACGCCGTGACCGCCGAAGGCAGCCACGGACCGGATCACGGCCCCGAGGTTGCGCGGGTCGGTGATCCCGTCGAGGGCGACGACGAGTGGTATGCCGGGTGCCTGCGGGTCGATGAGCTCGCCGTGGTGGACGTACTCGTACGGTGGCACCTGCAGCGCCAGGCCTTGGTGGACGGCTCCGTCGGTCAGCCGGTCGAGCTCACCGCGGGGCGTCTCAAGGATCGGCAGGCCGCGCTCGGTCGCGATCTTCAGCGCCTCCCGCACCCGGTCGTCCGCGTCGACCCGTCCGGCGACGTACATCGTGCTGGCGGGCACGCGGGCACGCAAAGCCTCGACGACCGCGTTGCGGCCGGCAACGACCTCGGACGAGGCCTTGGCACGTCGGTTCGAGCTGCTGGGACCGGCCGCTCCGGCCCGCTCCGGCCCGCCGGTCCGACCGGTGCCCTTGGCTCGGCCCGCCCGCCCGGTGCCCGCCCGCCCGGTGCCAGCAGCGCCCGTGCCGGCCCGCCCGGTGCCAGCAGCGCCCGTGCCGGCTGAGCCGGGCTCCCCCCGCCGCTTGCCGCCCGTTTTCGGGGCCGGGCGGGTGGGTCGGTGCGCGGGGTGGTACTCACGGTCGGCGGCCTTCGGCGTGGGCCCCTTGCCCTCCAGTCCCCTGCGGCGCTGACCTCCGGAGCCGGCCGTCGGTCCCTTGCCGCTCTTGCGGACGGCGCCACGACGACTCGAGTTGCCTGCCATGTCGGTGCCTCTCAGGCTTCGGAGCGTCTGGCCAGCGACCAGCGGGCGCCCGATGCGGTGTCCTCGATGGCGACCCCTGCCTCGGTCAGCTGCTCTCGGATCGCGTCGGCTGTTGCGAAGTCGCGCGCCGCCCGGGCGGTCTGGCGCGCCCCGAGCCGCTCGGTCACGAGCGCGTCGAGCACGGCCAAGCCGTCGTTGCCCGAGCGGTCGGCCCCCCTGCCCCACGTCGCGGCGAGGGGGTTGACGCCGAGGACGTCGGTCATCGCGACGACCGACGCCGCTGCCGTCGCCGCCGCGTCGTCGTCACCCTCGTCGAGCGCCGTGTTCCCGGCGCGCACGGTGTCATGCACGACGGCGAGGCCGGCGGGGACGTTGAGATCCTCGTCCATCGCCGCGACGAAGCCGTCGGGAAACCCACCCGCGACTGCCTCGAGCGCGTGCACGCGGCCCACCCGGGTGAGGAACCCCTCGACCCGGTCCACTGCGGCCTCGGCCTCCTGGAGCGCGCCTTCGTGGTACTCGATCATCGAGCGGTAGTGCGCGGCCGTCAGGTAGTAGCGCACGGCCAGCGGTCGGGCGACCGCGGTGACC
This sequence comes from Lapillicoccus sp., assembly GCA_051000455.1. Classification (GTDB taxonomy): domain Bacteria; phylum Actinomycetota; class Actinomycetes; order Actinomycetales; family Dermatophilaceae; genus JBPCOG01. The sequence continues at coordinate 1,951 of JBPCOG010000022.1, forward strand.
CGCTGGACCTCGAGGGCGTTGCCGAGTGACTTGCCCATCTTCTGGCCCTTGACGGTCACCCACCCGTTGTGCAGCCAGAACGTGGCGAACTCGAGCCCCGCCGCGTGCGACTGTGCCTGCTCGTTCTCGTGGTGGGGGAAGCGCAGGTCGATCCCTCCCCCGTGGATGTCGAACGCGTCGCCGAGGTACTTGCGGGCCATCGCCGAGCACTCCAGGTGCCAGCCCGGGCGCCCGGCCCCGTAGCGCGTCGACCACGAGGCGCTGGCCGGCTCGTCGTCCTTCCTGCCCTTCCACAGCGCGAAGTCGTGGGGGTCCCGCTTGCCTCGCGGGTCGGCGTCCTCGGCGGCTGCCATGTCCTCGATGGCCTGGTGGCTGAGCGAGCCGTACTCGGGCCACGACCGGACGTCGAAGTAGACGTCCCCGCTGCCGTCCTGAGCGGCATACGCGTGCCCCTTCTCCACCAGCGTGTCCATCAGCGCGAGCATCTCGGGGATGTGCCCGGTCGCGCGTGGCTCGTACGTGGCCGGCTGGACCCCGAGCAGGTCGAGCGCCTCGGAGGTCAGTCGCTCGTTGCGGTAGGACAGGGCGTACCAAGGCTCGCCGGCCTGTTGTGCCCTGAGCAGGATCTTGTCGTCGATGTCGGTGACGTTGCGGACGAGGGTGACGTCATAGCCGTGCCGGACCTCGAGCCAGCGACGCAGCACGTCGAAGGCCACGGCGAAGCGCACGTGCCCGATGTGCGGGGCGCCCTGCGTGGTCAACCCGCAGATGTACATGCCGACCCTGCCGCGCTCACGGGGGACGAACTCACGCGGCTCACCCGCGGCGGTGTCGAAGAGGCGGAGGGTCACCTGGGCGAGTTTACCGGCGGGTCCGCTCCCCCGAGCCAGCTGCGGGGCGACGGGCCCACATGGACCGCGGCGCACCGGGTGACCGGGCCGTTCCCAGCTGCCGTCCAGCGGCGCAGGGGAGGGTGTCGGGGTGGACCAGATCGTCGTCGCCGTCGCCCAGCTCGGCCTGTTTGCCGTAGGGCTCGGGGCCCTCGCCGCCTGGGTCACGACCCCGCGCCGGGACCGGGCGGCGTTCGCGCTCGCCGCCGTCCTGGCCGTGGTGGCCGTGCTCGTCTGCGTCAAGGCGGCCGGTGCGGCGTGGACGGACCCACGTCCCTTCGTCGTCGACGGGCGAGCGCCCCTGTTCAGCCACGTCAGCGACAACGGCTTCCCGTCGGACCACACGACGCTCGCCATGGCGGTCGCCGCGGTCGTGGCGTGGTGGCGACGCAAGGTGGGAGCTGGGCTGATGGCGCTCAGCGTCGCCGTCGGAGCCGCGCGGGTGGGTGCGCACGTCCACCACGTCCCTGACGTCGTCGGCGCCCTGCTCATCGGCACGGCTTGCGCCGCGGCCGCCGTCATGGTCGCGTCACGGGTCGGCCACGGTTCGCGGGCCGTGCCGCTGCCGGCCCACCCAGGCCCGGCAGCCGCGCGAACTGGGTCGCGTGACCGCGCCAGAGCCGCCGGAGACAGCGACGACCGCCACGGCTCGTGACGAACTACCCTGTGACCATGCCAGGGGGAGAGACCCAGTACCGCCGACTCGAGGCGGACAAGGTGCACAAGACGATCGACCAGCTGCACCAACGGATCTCGGAGTCGCTCCCGGGCCGCAACCTGCCCAACGTCGCGGTCGAGATCGGTGACGTCGTCCGGCACATCAGCGGCAGGTCCGCCCGGAACCGGCGCACGGACGAGCTGGTGCGGGTCGGGTGCCGCGCCGGCATCGCACTGGTGACGCTGCTGACCGCCTTCGCCGTCGCCTTCGCCGTCCGGGAGACGCTCTCCACGACCGACGCGATCCGCGCGGTCGACTGGGTGCAGTTCCTCGAGAGCGGGATCCAGGACCTCGTCTTCGCCGGCATCGCGATCTTCTTCCTGTCCTCGATCCCGAACCGCCTCAACCGCCGTGAGTCGCTCGCTTCCCTGCACCGACTCCGTTCCCTCGCCCACATCATCGACATGCACCAGATGAGCAAGGACCCCGAGGACCTGCTGCCCGCCAGGGCAGGTGGGCGACGCGCCGACGCGGCGTTCACCCCCGCGGAGTTCGGCCGCTACCTCGACTACTGCAGCGAGCTCCTCTCGATGGTGTCGAAGGCGGCGGCGCTGTGCGCCGATGAGTCCACGGACGCCGTCATCCTCGACACCGTCAGCGAGATCGAGAACCTCACCAACGGCATGTCACCCAAGATCTGGCAGAAGATCACCCTGCTGCAGCTACCGGGGCGCGCCCCGGTCTAGCCGCCTCACTCCCCGCGGTCGACCCACTCCTGCAGGTGCGGCGCCTCGGCTGCGATGGTCGTGGAGCTGCCGTGGCCGGTGAGGACGGCCGTCTTCCCGGGCAGTGTGAGCAGCCTGGTCCGGATCGACTCGATGATCGTGGCGAAGTGGCTGAACGACCGACCCGTCGCCCCCGGGCCGCCCTCGAAGAGCGTGTCGCCGGTGAACACGACCTGGAGCGCGGCGACGTGGAAGCAGACCGACCCCGGCGAGTGGCCGGGAGTGTGCAGCACGGTGAGGTCCACGTCACCCACCGTGATGACGTCACCGTCCACGAGCGGGTCGTCCGGGGGGAGCGGCATGACCCGGTCCCAGAGCATCCGATCCCCCTCGTGCAGGCGGGTGCGCGCCCCCGTCGCGCCGGCCAGGTCAGCAACCGCGGCGACGTGGTCGTCGTGGGCATGGGTGCACAGGACGGAGGCCACCCTCCGGCCGGCGACGACGGCAAGGATCGCCCCAGCGTCATGGGGGGCGTCGATGACCACGCACTCCTCGTCGTCGCCGAGGACCCAGACATTGTTCTCGACCTCCCAGGTGCCGCCGTCGAGGCTGAACGTCCCGGAGGTGACCGCGTGGTCGACCCGCACACCGCCCGGGGACACCGGCACGGGGACGAGGCTCACAGCCGCACGACCGACCGGAGCACCTCGCCGGCGCGCATCCGGTCGAAGGCCTGCTCGACGTCCCCGAGCCCGATCGTCTCGGAGACGAACGCACCGAGGTCGAAGCGTCCCTGCTGGTAGAGGTCGACGAGCACGGGGAAGTCCCGCGACGGCAGGCAGTCGCCGTACCAGCTCGACTTCAGGGCGCCCCCGCGGCCGAAGATCTCGATCATGGGCAGGGTGACCTGCTGGTCCGGCGTCGGGACCCCGACGAGGACGACAGTGCCGGCGAGGTCCCTTGCGTAGAAGGCCTGCTCGTAGGTCTCCGGCCTGCCCACTGCCTCGATCACGACGTCCGCCCCGAAGCCGCCGGTCAGCTCCCTGATGGCCTCGACCGGGTCCCGCACCGCCGAGTTGACGACGTGGGTGGCACCGAGCTTGCGGGCCCACTCCAGCTTGCGGTCGTCGATGTCGACCCCGATGACCGTGGTGGCCCCGGCGACCACCGCGCCGGCGACGGCGGCACACCCGACCCCTCCGCAGCCGATGACCGCGACGGAGTCCCCGCGACCGACCCCAGCGGTGTTGACCGCCGCGCCGAAGCCGGCCATCACCCCGCACCCGAGCAGTCCGGCCGCCGCCGCGTCGGCCCCCTTGTCGACCTTGGTGCACTGGCCGGCCGCGACGAGGGTCTTGTCGACGAAGGCTCCGATTCCGAGCGCCGGCGTCAGCTCCGTGCCGTCCGCCAGGGTCATCTTCTGCGTAGCGTTGTGGGTGTCGAAGCAGTACCAGGGCTTCCCCCTGGCGCAGGCACGGCACCGGCCACACACCGCCCGCCAGTTGAGGATGACGAAGTCGCCGGGCTCGACGAGCGTCACCCCGTCGCCGACGGCCTCGACCACTCCGGCGGCCTCGTGCCCGAGCAGGAAAGGAAAGTCGTCGGTGATGCCGCCCTCGCGGTAGTGCAGGTCGGTGTGGCAGACCCCGCAGGCCTCGATCCTCACCACCGCCTCCCCCGGACCCGGGTCCGGGATGACGACGTCGACGAGCTCGACGGCGGCCCCCTTGCTGCGGGCGATGACACCCTTGACGGTCTGCGGCATGGACGTGGTCCTCTCGGCGGTGCGTCAGTGCTGTGTCGTCGACGACACAACCAGAGCGGTGGCGACCGCGGCAACCCCCTCGCCCCGGCCGGTCAGCCCGAGCCCGTCGGTCGTCGTCGCGCCGATGTTCACCGGTGCCCCGGCCGCCTCGGACAGGACCCTCTCGGCCTCCGGGCGCCGCGGGCCGATACTGGGCTCGTTGCCGACCACCTGCACCGCGACGTTGCCGATCTCGTAGCCGGCGGCGCGCACCAGCCGCGCTGCCTCCGCGAGCAGAGCCACTCCGGACGCCCCGGCGAGGTCGGGGCGCGCGCTCCCGAAGTGCGCCCCGAGGTCCCCGATCCCGGCCGCCGAGAAGAGCGCGTCGCACGCGGCGTGCGCTGCCACGTCGCCGTCCGAGTGTCCGGCCAGTCCCCGCTGGCCCGGCCACAGCAGCCCGGCCAGCCACAGCGCCCGCGGTGACCCGGGCGCCGCGAAGGGATGCACGTCCACGCCGATGCCGACTCTCATGACGGGGTCACCCGGACCAGGCACTCGGCGACGGCGAGGTCCAGCGGGGTGGTGATCTTGAAGGCGAGCGGGTCCCCGTCGACGACGTGGACCGGGAGGCCGAGTCGCTCGACGAGCCCCGCGTCGTCGGTCGCGGTGCCACTGCCCGCATGGGCCCGAGCGAGGACCTCGCGGGTGAAGCCTTGCGGCGTCTGGACGGCGCGCAGCGCCGAGCGCTCCAGGGTGGCCACGACCTCTCCCCCGGGCCCGACCTGCTTGACGGTGTCGGAGACCGGCATACCGGGGACGACCGCGCCGTGACCACCGCGGACGGCCAGGATGACCGCCGCGAAGAGCGAGGGCGGCGCGAGCGCCCGGGCCGCGTCGTGGACGAGCACCACCTCGATGTCGTCGGCGAGGGCAGCGAGGCCGGCCGCGACCGAGTCCGTGCGAGCGGGGCCCCCTCCCACCACCGTCACCGGGGCACGGCAGGCACCGACGGACACCAGCGCCTCGGCTTCGGCGACGTGGGACCGCGGCGCGACCACGACGACCTGGGCGACCTCTCCAGAACAGGCGTTCCGGAGGGCACGCACCAGCAGGGTCTCACCG
>JBPCOG010000430.1:0-2605 GCA_051000455.1 Lapillicoccus sp.
TGGCCTGCGGGACGCGCTGGGCCGCCGCACCGGCCGCGAGACCGCCGTCGTCTCCAGCACCGAACGGCCGGTCCCGCTGCACTTCTCCTACGTGACGACGCCTCTGCACGAGACGCTTCAGGAGCTCTTCGGCACCCACCGGGCCCCCGTGTACGTCGTGCACTTCACCCAGGCGGCCGCCATCGAGCAGGCGCAGGCGCTGATGAGCGTCAACGTCTGCACGCGGGAGGAGAAGGACGCCATCGCGGAGCTGATCGGCGACTTCCGCTTCACCGCCGGCTTCGGCCGGACGCTGACCCGTCTGGTACGCCACGGGATCGGGGTGCACCACGCCGGGATGCTGCCGAAGTACCGCCGCCTGGTGGAGCTGCTGGCCCAGGCCGGGCTGCTCAAGGTGGTCTGCGGCACCGACACGCTCGGTGTCGGCATCAACGTGCCCATCCGGACGGTGCTGTTCACCGGCCTGGCCAAGTACGACGGCGTCCGGACCCGGCACCTCAAGGCGCGCGAGTTCCACCAGATCGCCGGGCGTGCTGGACGTGCCGGGTACGACACCGCAGGGACGGTGGTCGTGCAGGCGCCGGAGCACGAGGTCGAGAACGCCCGCCGTGTCGCCAGGGCCGGCGACGACCCGAAGAAGCTGAGACGGGTCGAGCGCAAGCGTGCGCCGGACGGCTTCGTCTCCTGGGGCAGGCCGACCTTCGACCGGCTCGTCGCTGCCCAGCCGGAGGTGCTCACCAGCTCCTTCCGGGTCAGCCACGCGATGCTGCTGAACCTGGTGCAGCGGCCCGGGGACGCCTTCGCCCACGCCCGGCACCTGCTCCTCGAGAACGACGAGCCTCCGGAGCGCCGACGGGCCCTGGTCCGCAGGGCCATCAGCATCTACCGGGCACTGCTCACGGCTGGTGTCGTGGAGCGGCTCGAGGAACCTGACGGCGAGGGGCGCACGGTGCGCCTGACCATCGACCTGCAGGCCGACTTCGCCCTCGACCAGCCGCTGTCGCCCTTCGCCGTGGCCGCACTGGGCCTGCTCGACCGGGACTCGCCGACGTACGCCCTCGACGCGCTGTCCGTCGTCGAGGCCACGTTGGAGGACCCGCGCCAGGTGCTGTCCGCCCAGCGCAACAAGGCCCGCGGTGAGGCGGTGGCCGAGATGAAGCAGCAGGGCATGGACTTCGACGAGCGGATGGAGCTGCTCGAGGAGATCAGCTATCCGCAGCCGCTGGCCGAGCAGCTGTCCGGCGCCTTCGAGGTCTACCGTGGCGGACACCCGTGGGTCGCGGACGAGCAGCTCTCGCCCAAGTCCATCGCACGCGACCTCTCCGAGCGCGCGATGACCTTCGTCGAGTACGTCGGCTTCTACTCCCTGGCCCGGGCAGAGGGGCTGGTCCTGCGCTATCTCGCCGACGCCTACAAGGCGCTGCGGCGCACCGTGCCGGAGCAGGCGCGGACCGAGGAGGTCGAGGACCTCATCGCGTGGCTGGGCGAGCTGGTGCGACAGGTGGACTCGAGCCTGCTCGAGGAGTGGGAGTCGCTGCGCTCGCCGACCGCGGAGCCTTCAACGCCGGTCCGGGGAGGCGACGAGCCGCCCCCGGTCACCGCCAATGAGCGCGCCTTCCGGGTGCTCGTCCGCAACGCGATGTTCAGGCGTGTCGAGCTGATGGCGAGACGTCGGTGGGTCGAGCTCGGCGAGCTCGACCCCGAGTTCGGCCAGGACCGGTGGGAGGAGGCGGTGCGGGCCTACTTCGAGCAGCACGACGAGCTCGGGACCGGCCCCGACGCACGTGGCCCGGCATACTTCTCGGTCGTCCTCGAGGACCGACGCTGGCTGGTGCGCCAGACGCTCGACGACCCGGCGGGCTACCACGACTGGGTCATCAGCGCCTCCGTGGACCTCGCGGCCAGCGACGAGGCCGGCGCGGCCGTCGTCACGGTCACCGCGGTCGCGGAGCTCCGCTGACCGGTACGCCGCACCGCACCCCGCAGGGGACGCCGCGCCGGGCCAGCGCGAGCCGGTGCGAGCGGGGCCCGGGGCCCCGAGCCCGCCGCGCGGGTCGTCGTCAGCGGACCCGGATGACCCTGGTGCCCCCCGCGAACTCGTCATGCCAGCCCTGGCGGGTCACCGTGTTGTTGTTGATGGTGATGGCGATGTAGATGGCGGCGGCGAGCTGGGCCAGCGACCCGATGAGACCGCCGACGACAGGGATGATCGCGAGCACCCCCAGACCCGTCCACGCGTTGCGCTTCAGCGCCTCCTCGACCGTCGGGTTGGCGCCGTTCGGGCCCTGAGTCCTCAGGCCGAGGGCCATCTTCCCGACGGTCTGGCCGGTCTTGTTCTCCATGACCGTGAAGTAGCCGAGGGTGATCGCCGCGGACAGGACGGCGCCCACGGCGCCGACGAGGAACCCACCGCCGCTGCCGCCGAAGGGGCTCGCGCTGGCGCCGAAGATCGCGCCGACGACGACCACGGTGACGACGATGAGGTTGACGAGGAAGAGCACGACGTTGTCGATGAGGCGCGCGAGGAAACGCATCAGCAGGTCTGCGGGCTGACCGACCCCGGACGTCGGCACACCGGGCGCCGGCATCGGCGCGGGTGGCGGCA
>JBPCOG010000007.1:0-2049 GCA_051000455.1 Lapillicoccus sp.
CGGTGACCTTCGGGTGGGGCCCCCGCTTCCTGCACTCCACCGGGCAGTACCACAAGGGCGGCCCAGCGACCGGTGTCTACCTGCAGGTCACGACGGCTCCCCGGGAGGACCTGGCGGTCCCCGGCCGGGACTTCACCTTCGGCGAGTTCATCGCCGCCCAGGCCGGTGGTGACGCGCAGGTGCTGGCCGACCGGGACCGCCCGGTGCTCCAGCTGCACCTGACCGACCACGACGCCGGCCTCGCACAGCTCACCGACGTGCTCGGCATACCCGCCACACTGCCGGACGGACAGGGGTGAGCCCGAGCCGCGTCGCGCCGGGCAGCAACCCGCTTCGGGACCGACGCGACCGTCGGCTCCCCCGCATCGCCGGCCCGTGCGGCCTGGTGCTGTTCGGGGTGACCGGCGACCTGTCGCGCAAGAAGGTCATGCCGGCGATCTACGACCTCGCCAACCGCGGGCTGCTGCCGCCGGGCTTCGCGCTCGTCGGGTTCGCCCGGCGCGACTGGGCCGACGAGGACTTCGGCAAGGTCGTGCACGACTCGGTGCGCCAGTACGCCCGGACGCCCTTCAGTGAGGACGTCTGGCACAACCTGTCCGAGGGGTTCCGCTTCGTCCCCGGCACCTTCGACGACCCGGCGGCGTTCGACCTGCTCACCGACACCGTCCACCGGCTCGAGCAGGAGCGGGGCACCGACGGGAACCTCGCCTTCTACCTGTCGATCCCGCCCGGGTCCTTCGCCCAGGTCTGCGAGCAGCTCGACCGCTCGGGACTGGCCCGTCCCGCGGCCAACAGCTGGCGCCGGGTCGTCATCGAGAAGCCCTTCGGTCACGACCTGAGGAGCGCCCAGGCGCTCAACGAGATCGTCGCCTCCGTCTTCCCGGCCGACTCGGTGTTCCGGATCGACCACTACCTCGGCAAGGAGACGGTCCAGAACATCCTCGCGCTGCGGTTCGCCAACCAGATGTTCGAGCCGGTCTGGAACGCGAACTACGTCGACCACGTCCAGATCACGATGGCCGAGGACATCGGCATCGCCGGCCGCGCGGGCTACTACGACGGGATCGGCGCGGCCCGGGACGTGATCCAGAACCACCTGCTGCAGCTGCTCGCCCTCACCGCGATGGAGGAGCCGGTCTCCTTCGGCGCGGAGGCACTGCGGTCCGAGAAGGAGAAGGTGCTCTCGGCCGTCCGGATCCCCCGCGACATCGCGGCGGGGACCGCCCGGGGACGGTATGCCGCCGGCTGGCAGGGCGCGGAGGAGGTGCCCGGCTACCTCGACGAGGAGGGGGTCGCGAAGAGCTCGACGACGGAGACGTATGCCGCGGTCAGGCTCGAGATCGACACCCGCCGCTGGGCGGGGGTCCCGTTCTACCTCCGCACCGGCAAGCGGCTGGGCAAGCGGGTCACCGAGGTCGCCGTCGTCTTCAAGAGGGCACCCCACCTGCCGTTCGACGACACCGCCACCGAGGAGCTCGGGCAGAACGCGGTCGTCGTGCGGGTGCAACCCGACGAGGGCGTCACCATGCGCTTCGGCTCGAAGGTGCCCGGCAACCAGATGGAGGTCCGGGACGTCACGATGGACTTCGGCTACGGCACCGCCTTCACCGAGTCCTCCCCCGAGGCCTACGAACGGCTGATCCTCGACGTCCTGCTGGGTGACCCGCCGCTGTTCCCCCGTCAGGAGGAGGTGGACCTCTCCTGGCGGATCCTCGACCCGCTCGAGGCCTACTGGGCACGGCACGGCAGGCCGCAGCCCCACCCCGCTGGAGGGTGGGGCCCCCCGTCGGCCGACGAGATGATGGCCAGGGACGGCCGGACCTGGAGGATGCCGTGATCATCGACCTGCCGAAGACGACGAGCCCGGCCATCAGCAAGAAGCTCGTGGAGCTGCGCAACGACGTGGGCGCCATGGCTCTCGGCCGGGTGCTCACCCTCGTCATCGTCGTCGACGACCACGAGGCCGACGAGATCATCACCGCCGCCAACGACGCCAGCCGGCAGCACCCGTGCCGGATCATCGTCGTCGTCTCCGGCAACCGCCGGGGG
>JBPCOG010000239.1:0-5038 GCA_051000455.1 Lapillicoccus sp.
CTCCGCGGCGCGGATCAGGCTCAGCAGCTGCAGCCGGACAGGGTCGGCGACCGCCTTGAGCAGTAGGGCGAGCTCGTCGGCCCGGTCGCGGTCGAGGGGCGCTGACAGGACGCCACCGCACGGGGACTGGTGAAGGGACTCCGCGAGCAACGGGCTGCGCCGGGTCATCCCATCCTCCTGTCATCGGGGTCGCAATATTGACATCCGACGATACAGGCTGTCACCCTCTGGTCATAGATTGCCATCGATACAGGAGTCCCGGCGTTGAGCTCTGACCTGGTCCGCCGGCTCGGCGCCGAGTTCCTCGGTGCCGGCGCCCTCGTGGCAACGGTCGTCGGCTCGGGCATCATGGCCACCAACCTCACCCACGACCTCGCCCTGGCACTGCTCGTCAACGCCCTGCCCACGGTCGCGTCGCTGGCGGTGCTGATCTGGACCCTCGGCCCGGTGTCCGGTGCTCACTTCAACCCGGCCGTGAGCCTCGTGACAGCGCTCCGCGGCGAGATGCCGGCGGCCGAGGCCGGTGCCTACATCGTCAGCCAGTGCCTCGGTGCGCTGGGGGGGACAGCCGTCGCGAACCTGATGTTCGGGCTGCCCGCCTGGCACGCCTCCCGCCAGGAGCGGGCCGGGACGTCGCTGTGGCTCGGTGAGGTCGTCGCGACCGCGGGTCTGCTGTTCGTCATCGGCTCGGCCACCCGCACGGGCCGGGCCCACCTCGGCGCGGTTCTCGTCCCGGCATGGATCGGCGCGGCATACTTCTTCACCTCGTCCACCTCCTTCGCCAACCCGGCTGTCGCCCTCGCCAGGTCGGCGTCTGACACGTTCGCCGGGATCGCGCCCGCGAGCCTCGCCGGGTTCGTGCTCGCCGAGCTGGTCGGCGCCGGTCTCGGCGCCGGGCTGACAGAGCTGTTCCATCCGCGGCCCGGGGTGCCCGAGCCGCTCGACCTCCCGGAGCCGGTCCATGAGCATCCCTGACACCCACCCACCCGGTCGCACCCCGACTACGCACGGATCGTCGCCGATCAACTACCGGCGGCTTGCGCCCTGACCTGCGTGCTCTCTCGGATGTCCTGGGCCGCCTCGGACGGCGGGTCGAGGCCGTCCCGCTGCGCGGGGGGCGGCGGCGTCCCCGGCCCTGGACCGGACGCGACTTCCTTGCTCCCGACCGCACTGTCGTCGGAGGGCTCGCCGGCCTCGTCCCCCGCTGGTTCCTCGTCCGGCTGCTCCTTGAGCTCGGCGAGCTCCGGCAGCAGCTGGTGACGGCGACGGAAGGTCTCGATGATGGTGAGCAGCGCGGCGGCCACGGGGATACCGATGACGGCGCCGATCGCGCCGAACAGGGCTGCTCCCGCGAACACCGACCCGAGGGCGATCGCCGGATGGACATCCATGGTCCGCTTGCTGATCTTCGGTGTGAAGACGTAGTTCTCGACCTGCTGGTAGACCACGGCGAACAGGGCGATCCACAGGGCCTTGATCGGCCTGTCCAGCAGCGCGAACAAGGCCGGCAGGAGAACCCCGATGTAGGTGCCGATGGTCGGGATGAACTGTCCGACGATGCCCGCCAGGACCCCGAGGGGCAGCCAGAACGGCACGTTGATCGACCAGAAGAACAGGACATGGGCGGTGGCCGACAGCGCGGCGAGGACGACCTTGGAGATGACATAACCACCGGTCTTCTCGACGGCGATGGTCCACACGGTGATGACGACCCGCTGGTAGCGCGGCGGCAGCCAGGAGCCGATGGTCTGGCGGAGGCGGGGGCTGTCAGCCGACAGGTAGTAGGTGAACACGAGGATCGTCACCGCGTCGAAGATGAAGGCGAGCAGTGACCCGAACACCCCCAGCAGCCCACCGCCGTACCGTCCAGCGAGGTCCCCCAGCTGCTGGGGCGTCAGCTGCATAGCCTGCTGGATCTGGTTGGCGTCGAACGCCGTGCGGAACGTCGAGTTGACCCAGTCGATGACCTCCTTGACCACGGTGGGGAACTGCGCGTTCAGCTGGGCGGCCTGAGCCACGAAGAGCTGGCCGAACAGGGCGATCGTGCCCGCGACCAGGAGCAGCAGCCCGAGCATCACGACACCAGTGGCCACGCCGCGTCGCAACCCGTACCGGGTGAGCAGGAGCACCGGAGGCTCCATGGCGATCGAGAGCAACCAGGCCAGCAGGAGGAGGAAGAGGAACGAGCTGAGCGCGTTGAACGCCCACAGCCCGATCCAGAGGGCGATGACCAGGAGCAGAACGGTGACCGCGGTGCGCTTGGCGCTGCCGGCGGTGATGGCGACCCACTGCGGTCTGGACTCGCCCCGGTCCTTGACCGGATCGCTTCGCGGCGTCCTCGGCTGGTTCACGATGTCCACTCTAGGTCTCCCTACCGCTCGCACCGGTGCCTGCAGCAGCCCGGCTGGCGCCGGCCGTTGCGGGGCCGCTCAGGAGGCGGCTGCTCCGTGCCCGAGAACCTCCAGCAGCGCAGAGTTGAAGTCCGGCAGGTCGTTGGGCTTGCGGCTGGTGATGAGGTTGCCGTCCTTGCCGACCGCCTCATCGACCCACGTCCCGCCCGCGTCGGTCACGTCGGTCCGCAGGCTCGTCCAAGAGGTGAGCATCATGTCGGTCACGCATCGAGGCTACCCGCCTGGCGGCGTCACCAAACGCTCACTGACGGCGACGCGCCGGCCCCGTCCCGCCGGCCGGCCACCCGTTCCCGGTCTCAGTTGTGGTCGAGCAGGTGACGCACCTCGGTCTCCCGGTAGCGCCGGTGACCCCCGAGCGTGCGGATGGCCGACAGCTTGCCCGCCTTGGCCCACCGGGTGACCGTCTTCGGGTCGACCCGGAACATCGCGGCCACCTCGGCCGGTGTCAACAGCTTTTCCTGGTCCTGGCTACCGTTGCTACTCATGTGCACTACTCCCCGCGTAGTTACGCAAACAAGCCCCGGTGCCCCCACCGTGCTCCCCAATCCTCACAAACTACTCCACGTACCGGCCACACCCGTACTCTTTCGGCAAATCCGTCCACAACCCGACATCGCGGCGCCGGAAAGTGCCGGCGTCCCGGACTCTCACCTCGCTGGTGGGAGCGTCCCATGACCCGCTCAGCCGGGTCCAGCCCTCCCCTGTCCACGTCGCCGTTCAGCCACGAGCAGGTCGCCTTCTGTCACGATGAGCAGACCGGACTGAGGGCGATCATCGCCCTCTACAGCACCGCGCTCGGTCCTGGGCTCGGCGGCACCCGGTTCCAGCCCTACGAGAGCGAGGACGCGGCACTCTGCGACGCGCTGCGCCTGTCCCGGGCCATGGCCTACAAGAACGCCCTTGCCGGGCTCGACCACGGGGGCGGCAAGGCCGTGATCATCGGGGACCCGAGGACCGCGAAGACGGACGCGCTGCTGCGGGCCTACGGCCGCTTCGTCGAGAGCCTCGGGGGCCGCTACGTCACCGCCTGCGACGTAGGCACCTACGTCGCGGACATGGACATCGTCGGCGAGACCACGCGCTTCGCGACCGGTCGCTCCGAGGCGAACGGCGGGGCGGGCGACTCCAGCGTCCTTACGGCATACGGGGTCTTCCAGGGGATGCGCGCCTGCGCCGAGCACGTGTGGGGGGAGCCGACGCTGCACGGGCGCACGGTCGGCGTCGTCGGCGTCGGCAAGGTCGGCAGGCTGCTCACCGGGCAGCTGCTCGCCGACGGTGCCCATGTCGTCGTCACCGACGTGGACGAGGCGGCCGTCGCCGCCCTCCTGGCGGCGCACCCGCAGGTCGAGACGACGGCCAGCGCCGCCGAGCTGGCCGCCCGCGACCTCGACGTGTTCGCCCCGTGCGCCCTCGGTGGAGCGCTCGAGGAGTCCGTCGTCGAGGCACTGCGGGCTCGGGTGGTGTGCGGCGGGGCGAACAACCAGCTCGTCACCGGCGGTCCCCGGGGCACCGCCGCGCGGCTGCGGGAGCGGGGGATCACCTACGCGCCGGACTTCCTCGTCAACGCCGGTGGGGTGATCCAGGTCGCCGACGAGCGGCACGGGTTCGACTTCGCGCGGGCCAGGGCTCGCGTCGCCGGGATCTTCGAGGCCACCGGCCGGGTCCTGCGCACCGCCGCGGAGCTGGGCATCACCCCGGCTGAGGCGGCCGACCGGATCGCGGAGGAACGGATCGCGGGGGCGCGTCCCGGCGGCCTGTGGCTGCCCCGGTGAGCCCGGGCGTCGCGTCCGGGCGGTGGATGCGGCCGGATGGACGTGCCTGAGGTAGCGTTAGCGCCACGACTACACACGATTCCCGGGGCCGCTCCGCACGTACTCGAAGACATCGTTCTCCGAGCTGAGCGATGCCGTCCCGGCAGACGCATGAGGGGGTCACGCCATGGGGCGCGGCCGGGCCAAAGCCAAGCAGACCAAAGTCGCCCGGGAGCTGAAGTACTTCTCTCCCGACACCGACCTCAGCGCGCTTGAGCGAGAACTGCACGGGTCCACGACGCTGCCGCGGGACCCGGAGCCCCTCCGCTCCGGGAACGGCGACGCCGAAGCGGACGAACCCGACGAGTACGCCAGGTGGGCCGCGGGCCAGCCCTGAGGCCCAGCCCCGAGGCCCAGCAGGTCAGTCACCCGTGGCGCCGTCGATCCGCTCCCTGAGCAGGTCGGCATGGCCGTTGTGCCGGGCGTACTCCTCGATCATGTGCAGCCAGATCCACCGTACGGCGACGCGTTCGCCCGTCGCGGGCAGACCGGTTCAGTCTTGCCGCCCGGTCATGCGGATGCAACGCGTCGTCCGGGCCGCCCCGCGCCGCCCGACACGGTCAGGCAGTCAGGTCGCCGGGTGCTCCCCGACGAGCTGGACGGACCCGCCGTCGCCGCCCTTGCCCCCGCTGACCACCTCGACGCCGTCCTCGGGCGCCGCATCCTCGGGTGCCGCCACGTCGCCCGCGACCCAGGCGGGTATGCCGTGTGCCTCGCACACCGCCACGGCGAGGTCGGCCTGCGCCCGGGGCAGGACGGCGACGAACCCCACCCCCATGTTGAGGGTCCGTTCGAGGTCGGCTCGGGGCACCCGGC
>JBPCOG010000447.1:0-4772 GCA_051000455.1 Lapillicoccus sp.
CAGGGCGCACTGGCGCCGCTGGTTGACCGGGTGCGCCAGCAGGTGGCCGCCGCCCTGCCGCAGGACGACTACGTCGCGCTCGTCGGCCTCCTCGAGCGGCTGGTCGCGGCCCTCGACGGCAACGGACCGACGGGGACGAACCACATGCGGGCGCCGTGAGTGCCACCGGACCACCGACGCCCGAGTGCAGACTGGGCCCATGAGAGCCGCACGGTTCCTCGGGCTGACGACGCTGGCCGCGGGCGGCGGCCTCGGCCTGGCCGCGATGACGCTCGGCACCCACTCGGGGGTCACGGCGGCCGAACGCGCCCGGGCACTCCCGGGCGACGACCTCGTGCCGGAGGCGCAGGTGGTCATCGACCGGGCCACGACACTCCCGGCTCCTCCCGGGCGGGTGTGGCCCTGGGTCGTGCAGCTGGGCAGGGAGCGCGCCGGCTGGTACCTGCCGGCCTGGCTGGAGCGGGTCGTCCCCCGGGGACGGCGCGCGCTGCGTCACCTCGAGCCGGCGTACCAGTCGCTGGCCGTCGGCGACGAGGTGCCGGACTGGGGGCCGGGAGTGGGCCCGGTCCTCCGGGTCGCCGAGATCCGGCCACCGCACGCGCTCGTCTACGTCTCGGAGCGCGCGCGAGGCTCGGGGGAGCCGCTGCGGTTCAGCTGGACACACGCACTCACCCCGGCCGGATCAGGCACCAGGCTGCACCTGCGCCTGCGGATCAACCGGGTGGGCCGCCGGGCGCCGAGCCTGGTGGCGGCACTGGCGCGGCTGATGGACGAGGCGACGGTGCGGCCGATGTTCGCCGGCCTGGCCGAACGGGTCCGCTGAGCGCAAGCGCACGCGCCCAACCGGGCCGGGCATGCGGCGGTCCTGCGGTCCTGGTCCGGGCTGTCAGGGGTGGCTGAAAGGATCCACCCCATGGCCGCCCGGTCCTTCACCATCGTCCCCCAGGGGGCGTTCTCGCTGCGCGAGTCGGCCCTGTTCGGCTTCGGGCAACGGGTGCCGTTCGGGCAGCGGCTCTCGGTGCAGCCTCGGGCGGACGACGCCGTCGGCTTCGACGGCGTCATGCTGCTGTCGTTCTGCATCGACGGCTATCGGCAGCAGGTGGGCGTCGAGGTGCGGCAGGACCAGGCGGGGGTGCACTGCGTCGTCCACGGCGCGGGGGACCTCGAGGCCGTCCGGTCCCAGGCGGCGCGGGTGCTCTCCCTGGACCACGACGCGCACGGGTTCGCCGAGGTCGGCCGACGCGACCCGGTGATCGGGCGCCTCCAGGAGGTGGCGCCAGGGCTGCGGCCGCCGCTGTTCTACTCCCCGTACGAGGCGGCCGCGTGGGCGGTCCTCAGCGCGCGCCGGCCCGCCGCGCAGATGGCCCAGGTGCGCCAGCACCTCAGCGAGGCGCACGGCGCGGCCTTCGACCTCGCCGGACAGCGGGTGGCCGCCCTGCCCACCCCGGAGCAGCTGCTGGCCGTGGCCGCGTTCCCCGGGGTGCCGGCGGTCAAGATGGAGCGGCTGCACGGGGTCGCCCGAGCGGCTCAGGACGGGCTGCTCGACGTGGACCGGCTCAAGGCCCTGGGACCCGAGCAGGCGATGACCGCCGTCCAGCAGATCAAGGGCATCGGACCGTTCTACAGCGGGCTCATCGTCATCCGCGGTACGGGTTTCCCGGACGTGCTGCCAACCAGCGAACCGACCGCCCTGGAGCTGGTCCGCCGGTTGTACACCCTGGACGTACCCCCGGGGCCGGCGGAGCTCGAGGCCATCGCCGAGCCGTGGCGGCCGTTCCGCACCTGGTGCATCGTGCTGATCCGTGCGGCGGGCGGGCGGCTGCTGCCCGGTTGAGCGGCGTCGGGCACTGACCGGCGCGACGACGACGTGGAGAACGATCCCCGCCCCGGGCCCCAGGGGCTGGCTATGGTTGCCCCATGTCGGGTTACGGCGTCGTCGCTGCGGTGGTCATCTCGGGCGTTCTGCTCATGGTCGCCGCCGCCGCGGCCCGGTGGCTGATCGCTCCCCGGGCGAGCACCCCGGCCAAGCTGACGACCTATGAGTCGGGCGTCGACCCGGTCGGCAGGGACTGGGCGCAGACCAACGTGCACTACTTCGTCTACGCCTTCCTCTATGTCATCTTCGCCGTCGACGCGGTCTACCTGTTCCCCTGGGCCACGGTCATCCGCGACGCCGACCTGGCTGGTGCCTCCCTCGTCGAGATGGGGGTGTTCGTCGGCGTCCTGGTCCTCGGGCTCGCCCACGCCGCCCGCCGCGGCCTGCTCCGATGGCTGTGAGACGCCGTCATGGCCGTTGACCTGCCCATGCCCCGGGTCGGCCCGGTGTCTGAGCACGCCCCCCAGGTGGTGAAGATCGTCCTCAACTGGGGGCGCCGCTACAGCCTCTGGGTCTTCAACTTCGGACTCGCGTGTTGCGCCATCGAGTTCATCGCCGCGTCGATGGCCCGGCACGACTTCATCCGCCTGGGCGTCATCCCCTTCGCGCCGGGTCCCCGTCAGGCCGACCTGATGGTCGTCTCCGGGACGGTGACCGACAAGATGGCGCCCGCGGTGCGCCGGCTCTACGACCAGATGCCGGAGCCGAAGTACGTCATCTCCTTCGGCGCCTGCTCCAACTCGGGTGGCCCGTACTGGGACTCCTACTCGGTCATGAAGGGCGTGGACCAGATCATCCCGGTCGACGTCTACGTTCCCGGCTGCCCGCCGCGCCCGGAGGCGCTGCTGCAGGGCATCATCCGGCTACAGGAGAAGATCGCCTCGGAGTCGTTGTCCGGCAAGGCGATCGAGCGCAAGTATGCCGGCGGGCGACGTGCCGGCGCAGCCGAGGTGACGCGTCCCCCGGTGCTACCGGCTGCGGGGAGCACCCCGTGAGCGAGCAGCCCTGCCTCGACGTCGCCCCGCAGGAGTGGAGCCGCGCCGCCACCGAGCTGCGAGACTCCGGCTACACCTTCTTCGACTGGCTGACGGCAGTCGACCAGACCGACGCGCACGAGGATGCCGGCGCGACGCCGGGCTTCGAGATCGTCCTGCACCTGTACGACGGCTCGACGCCGGGGGCGCTGCGCGAGCACCTGCTGAGGACGCGCCTGCCCCAGGGCGGCACCGTGCAGAGCCTCACCGGGGTGTTCCCCGGCGCGGCGTGGCACGAGCGGGAGACGTTCGAGATGTTCGGCATCGAGTTCGTCGGCTTCGACGACGGCACCGGACTGGGACTGCGTCCCCTGCTGCTGCCGGACGGGTTCGAGGGGCACCCGCTGCGCAAGTCCTTCGTCCTCGCGGCCCGGGCCTCCAAGCCGTGGCCCGGGGCCAAGGAACCGGGGGAGGGCCGCGAGGCGGTCACCGCCCGGGGCGCGACCCGTCGCCGGGTCCGTGCCCCGGGGGTCCCCGGGCCGGAGTGGGGGCCGCGGTGAACCCGGTGCTCGAGGTGGTCCTGCGTGCGGTCGGCACGCTGTCCGCCTTCCTCGTCCTGCCGCTGCTCGTCGGGCAGACGGAGCACAAGGTGATGGCCCACATGCAGGGACGGCTCGGCCCGATGTATGCCGGGGGCTTCCACGGCTGGGCACAGCTGGTCGCGGACGGGGTCAAGTTCGTCCAGAAGGAGGACATCACCCCGGCACGAGCCGACCCGAGGGTCTTCCGGCTCGCGCCGGCGGTAGCCCTGATCCCCTACCTCGTCGCCCTGGCCGTCATCCCGCTCACGCCGTCCGTCGTCGCCGCCGACGTCGACGCAGGTGCGCTGTTCGTCGTCGCGGTCACCGCGGTCGGCATCCTCGGCACCCTGATGGCCGGGTGGGCGAGCGCCAACAAGTACTCGCTCCTCGGGGCGATGCGCTCCGCTGCGCAGCTGATCAGCTACGAGCTGCCGATCGTGCTGTCCGTCGCCTCGGTCGCGCTGGCCGCGGGCACCCTGTCCCTCACCGGGATCACCATTCAGTGGCGTCCCTGGTGGCTCCTCTGGCAGCTGCCCGGCGCGGTGTGCTTCCTCGTCGCGGCGCTCGCCGAGCTGCAGCGGCCGCCGTTCGACATGCCGGTGGCCGACTCCGAGATCGTCTTCGGCGCCTACACGGAGTACACCGGTCTGCGCTTCGCGTTCTTCCTCCTGGCGGAGTACGCCGGCATCGTCGTCATGTCACTGCTGTTCACGGTCCTGTTCCTCGGTGGCTGGCACGGGCCCCTCGCCGACCAGCTGGGCTGGCTGTGGACCCTGCTCAAGGCCTTCGCTGTGGCCGTGGTCATCATCTGGCTGCGGGTCGCGTGGCCCCGGCTGCGCGAGGACCAGCTGCAGCGGCTGGCCTGGGTGTGGCTCGTGCCGGTTGCCCTGGCCCAGCTCGCACTCACCGGCATCGGGGTCGTGGTGTTCCAGTGAGTGGCGACGAGGGGGCCCGCGCACCGCGGCGCCGCGTGAACGGCATACTGCCGGGTCTCGTCAAGGGCCTGGCGACCACGGCGCGGACGCTGACGAGGCCGAGTCACACCGCGGAGTACCCGGACGCCCCGCCGTCCCTGCCCCCGAGGTCCCGGGGGGTCATCGCCCTGACCGACGAGAACTGCACCTCGTGCATGCTGTGCGCTCGCGAGTGCCCGGACTGGTGCATCTACATCGACTCGCACAAGGAGACCGTGCCCGCCCCGGCGACCGGGGGGCGGGAGCGGCAGCGCAACGTCCTGGACCGGTTCGCCATCGACTTCAGCCTCTGCATGTACTGCGGGATCTGCATCGAGGTGTGCCCGTTCGACGCGCTGCACTGGAGCCCGGAGTTCGAGTACGCCGA
>JBPCOG010000240.1:0-5897 GCA_051000455.1 Lapillicoccus sp.
CCGTGCCCCACCACACCTGGGAGTGCTTGCCCGTGACCGCGCACCGTCCGGCCGCCATCATCGTGCTCGCCGCGGGCGAGGGCACCCGGATGCGATCTCGTCGGCCCAAGGTGCTTCACGAGATCGGTGGGCGCTCCCTGCTGGGTCACGCGCTCGCTGCGGCGCGAGGAGCCGAGCCGGACCACCTTGTCGTCGTCGTCCGGCACGAGCGGGAGCGGGTTGCCGCGCACGTGGCCGCGGTCGACCCCGATGCCCTCGTCGCCGACCAGGACGAGGTCATCGGGACCGGAAGGGCGGTGGAGTGCGGGCTTGGTGCGCTCCCGGCGGAGCTTGACGGCACCGTGCTCGTGACGTACGGGGACGTCCCCCTGCTCACCCCGGACACGCTTCGCGGCCTGCTGGAGGCCCATCGCTCGTCGGGGAGCGCGGTCACCGTCATCACCGCGACGGTCGCCGACCCGACGGGGTACGGCCGGGTGCTGCGCCGGGGCGACGGCGGGGTGGCGGGGATCGTCGAGCAGGGGGACGCCACCGAGGAGCAGCAGGCAATCACGGAGATCAACTCCGGCCTCTACGCCTTCGAGGCGGCCGCGCTCCGGGAGGCGCTCGGCGAGGTGGGCACCGACAACCTTCAGGGCGAGAAGTACCTCACCGACGTCCTCGCGATCGCCGGAGCACGCGGCCTCACCGTGACGGCCCACCGCATCGCCGACGTGTGGCAGACGGAGGGCGTCAACGACAAGGTGCAGCTGGCCCGGCTGGGCGTCGAGCTCAACCGCCGCACCGTCGAGCGCGCCATGCGTGCCGGGGCCATCGTCATCGACCCGGCGACCACCTGGATCGACGCGACGGTCTCCATCGGGGAGGACACGACCATCCGGCCCAACACCCAGATCCTCGGGGCGACGACGATCGGCGCCGACTGCGTCATCGGGCCGGACACCACGCTGACGGACGTGGAGGTCGGTGACCGCACGTCCGTCGCGCGCACCCAGGCGGAGCTCGCCCTCATCGGTGACGACGCGAGCGTCGGTCCCTTCTCGTTCCTGCGCCCCGGGACGGAGCTCGGCAGCGGCGGCAAGATCGGCGGCTTCGTCGAGACGAAGAACGCACGGATCGGCGCGGGTGCCAAGGTGCCCCACCTGACCTACTGCGGGGACGCAACGGTCGGCGCCGGCGCCAACATCGGTGCCGGCACCATCTTCGCCAACTACGACGGGGTCGACAAGCACCACACGTCCGTCGGGGCGCACTCCTTCGTCGGCAGCAACTCCGTGATCGTCGCCCCGCGGACCATCGCGGACGGTGCCTACGTCGCGGCCGGGTCGGCGGTGGTCAGCGACGTCGGGCCGGGCCAGCTCGGGGTGACCCGCGCCAGGCAACGCAACGTCGACGGTTGGGTGGCCCGGCGCCGGGCGGGCACGCGCACGGAAGCGGCGGCCGCCGTGGCGGCGGGCGCTGCCGGCGCGCCGGTCGAGGGCGCCGGGACCGGGAGCACCGGGGCCGGGAGCGCTGCCGAGGTGGCCGGTGTCGCGACGGTGACGGACCGGCATACCGACCGTGACGGAAGGGGGTGAGCTGCCCCGATGACCGGCATCGAGCGCGCGACCCGGAAGCACCTGATGATCTTCTCCGGACGGGCCCACCCGGAGCTCGCCACCCAGATCGCGGGGGCGCTCGACACCGAACTGGTCCCGACGTCGGCCTACGACTTCGCCAACGGCGAGATCTATGTGCGGTACGAGGAGTCCGTTCGGGGCTCGGACGCGTTCGTCATCCAGAGCCACACCTCCCCGATCAACCAGTGGATCATGGAACAGCTGATCATGGTCGACGCGCTCAAACGGGCGTCCGCCAAGCGGATCACCGTGGTCCTGCCCTTCTACGGGTACGCCCGCCAGGACAAGAAGCACCGCGGCCGCGAGCCCATCTCGGCCCGGCTGATGGCCGACCTGCTGAGAACCGCGGGCGCCGACCGGCTGATGGCCGTCGACCTGCACAGCTCGCAGATCCAGGGCTTCTTCGACGGACCCGTCGACCACCTCATGGCCCTGCCGATCCTCTCGGAGTACGTCGCGAAGAAGTACGGCGACCAGGACCTCGCCGTGGTCTCGCCCGACGCGGGGCGCATCAGGGTGGCAGAGGAGTGGTCGCACCGGCTCGGGGGCGCGCCGCTGGCGTTCATCCACAAGACGCGTGACGTCCACCGGCCGAACGAGAGCGCCGCCAACCGGGTCGTCGGTCTCGTCAAGGACCGCATCTGCGTCCTCGTCGACGACATGATCGATACCGGCAGCACCATCACAAAGGCTGCGGACGCGTTGATGTCGGCTGGCGCGGCGGGCGTCGTCATCGCCGCGACCCACGCCATCCTCTCCGGGCCGGCCGTCGACCGCCTCAAGAACTGCACGGCAGCCGAGGTCATCGTCACCAACACCCTGCCGATCCCTGCTGACCGGGAGTTCGACAAGCTGACGACGCTCTCGATCGCTCCGCTGATCAGCCGCGCGATTCGTGAGGTGTTCGAGGACGGGTCCGTCACCAGCCTCTTCGAGGGTCGCGCCTGAGGCTGCGGCTACCTCGTCGTGCGGACCCCCGGCGACAGGACGAGATCGAGGATCTCGGGTTCCTCGGTGGTGGTGGCGACGAGCTCGAAGCGGTCCTGGACCCGTCGGAACAGCCCTGCCCTGATGTCGATCCCGGGGATCCGAGGATTGTCGAGGATCAGGAGGTGCCCGCCCTCGTCCAGGCTGGCCAGCAGGGACCGGAGCGCCCGGCAGATGTCCTCGTCACTGAAGTAGAGCCGCCGCAGCAGGTTGGCGACCTTGATGACGTCGGGAGAGGGTCCTGGCCACGGCTCGAAGACGTCATGCACCGCGTAGCTGACGCGCGGGTCGCGGGCCATCAGTCGGCGGGTCTCGGGGTTCAGCAGGAGCACCTCCTCGAGGGCGGCGCCCGACCGCCTCGCTCTCCGGACCGTCGGCAGGCACATCAGAGCCATCAGTGGCGACAGGCCCGGCCACGCGAGCAGGCGCCGGCCCACCACGAGGACGCAGGTCCCGTCGGGGGCGAAGAAGACTGTGCGCGAACCGCTCCGCACCCGCTGGACCGAGAGGTAGAGGTCCGCGATGACATACGACGCGAAGTCGGGCACCCGCTCAACAAGGTCGACGGAGGTCGACCCGTCGGAGGCGCCCATATCGACGATCGAGGCGCCGGAGAGGTCGACGTGGTCGATCAGAAGCGCGTCAGCCGGACCGTGTCGGTCCTTTCCGGTGATCTTGTAGGTCCCCCCGACGTGGATGGCCTTCATGGCGTCGCGGAAGGCCGCCGGCGTCACGTCGTCCCGCGTTATCACGGACGGGTCGTCCCACAGGAAGCGCCCGAGACGCCTCTCGACGACATCGGGCCACCGGGAGCGGATGAGCCGCAGCGGGAAGCGCATGTCCGCAGGGTAGGGGCACGCTCCGTCCTCGGGCGGTGGATTTCCGTATGCCCCGGGCCTGTTCTAGGATCGAGGGGTTGCCTCGGCGAGGGACGCTGCACGATGTTGCGTCCGTTATCGACGCGGAGGTCGCCGCCCCCGGCGAGCCGCGCGTGTCGCCGGTGTCGTGCCGCGTCCCGCGCCGAGGCCCGCCGATGGCCACCCCCAGCGCCCAGGAGACTTCCGTGTCTGAGATCAAGCTTGTCGCGACTGCTCGAACCGAGTTCGGCAAGGGCGCTGCCCGCAAGATCCGCCGGGACCACAACATCCCGGCCGTCATCTACGGACACGGCGCCGATCCGGTCCACATCACGCTGCCCGGGCACGACACGATGATGGCACTCAAGAGCGCGAACGCGCTGCTCAGCATCGAGCTCGACGGCAGGAGCCAGCTCGCGCTGGCCAAGGACGTGCAGCGGGACCCGATCAGGCCGGTCATCGAGCACGTCGACCTCGTCGTCGTCAGACGTGGCGAGAAGGTCACCGTCGACGTGCCAGTCCACACCGAGGGCGACGCCGCGCCGGAGACCGTCGTCACGCTCGAGTCGCAGACTCTCCAGCTCGCCGTCGAGGCGACCCACATCCCCGAGAGCGTCGTCGTCTCGATCGAGGGTCTCCGTTCCGGCACCCAGCTCAGAGCCGGGGAGGTCGAGCTGCCCCAGGGCGCGGAGCTCGTCACCGACCCGGAGACCCTGGTCGTCAACGTCACCCAGCAGATCTCCGAGGAGGCACTCGAGGCCGAGCTGGCCGAAGCCGAGGCCGAGGCCGGCATCGAGCACGAGGAGCCCCAGGACGAGACTGCCGCAGCGGCCGGCGCCACGGCAGGTGCGGACGCTGCCCCGAGCGTCGAGGGCGACCGGGCGACCGAGGGCGACTCCGCGTAGGCAGCCCGCGGGTCGGCTGCCTTCTCCCCAATGGACACCTGGCTCGTCGTCGGTCTCGGGAACCCGGGGGCCCGGTATGCCGGGAACCGGCACAACGTCGGTGCCATGGTTCTGGACGAGCTCGCCTCCCGGCACGGCGCCGGAGTCGGTGCGGGCCGGGGCAGCGCGGCTCAGCGGTCGCACAAGGCCCGAGCCCGGGTTGTCGAGGTGCGTCTTGGGACACTCGCTGGTGGCGCCCCTGGCCCCAAGGCGGTACTGGCCGTCCCCACCAGCTTCATGAACGAGTCCGGCGGTCCCGTGTCGGCGCTGCTGACGTTCTTCTCGGTCGACCTCGAGCACCTGGTCGTCGTCCACGATGATCTCGACATCCCGGCAGGGACCGTCCGTCTCAAGCGCGGCGGCGGGGAGGGCGGCCACAACGGCCTGCGCTCGATCTCGACGTCAGTGGGCACGAGGGACTACCTGCGGGTCAGGGTGGGGATCGGCCGTCCGCCGGGTCGGACGGACCCGGCCGACTTCGTGCTGCGGGACTTCTCCGCCCTCGAGCGCGGGGACCTTCCGTCCACCGTCGCGGACGCTGCCGACGCCGTGGAGTCGCTCGCGTCCGCGGGCCTGAGCGACACCCAGCAGCGCTTTCACGGTTGCTGACAGTCATCCCGGGGGGTCGGCCGAACGGCTAGTTTTTCCCAGAACCCGACAACCCGATACGGGATAATTGCACAGGTATGTCCGGCTTACTGACGCATGTGAAGGCCTCAATCTGCACCGCGCGACGTGTCTCCAGCGCTCTTGGCGCACCCCGAGCACGACTTTCTCCCCAATTCCGGGGACGTGGGCCTTTTCGACCCTTTACCATTCACTGACCGGCGCGGGCCAGCAGGCTTGCTCGTTCGGTGGTCGGTATCAGCGGTTCGGGCGTGGGGCCCGGACGGGGGAATGTCTTTGCGCTGGTGCGGTACCAGAATCACCGCACGTCCGTGCGGTACGGGGATGATGGGGATACGCGTGACCGAGTACACGGGGGCGCTGGAAGAGTTGCTCGTCCAGCGGTCGAGAAGCAATGAGGTCGAGGAAAGACCACCGTCGACGTTGAGCCCAGGGCTCACTGCACCAGCACGGGACGGCACGAGAAGGCACGGCTGGGTCACGGCATACCGGGGGCAGGCCGTGCTCTGCGACGCCCTCGTTGCTGCCGCCGCGGCGCTGATCTGCTACGTGGTACGCCCCGGGGGCGAGCCAGGAGGGTATGCCTGGCTCGGCGTCGGCGCAGCCGTGGTGTGGGTCGCCGCACTCACCAGCTCCCAAGTCTACAACGAGCACCGGTTCGGCACCGGCACCGAGGAGTACCGCGCGATCGGGCGGGCCGGGCTGATCCTCGCCTGCGGTGTGGCCCTGGTGTCCTACTTCTTCCACGCGGAGCTCGCCCGCGGCGTCGTCATCGCGTTGATCCCCATGCTGCTGGGCGGGACCCTGGTCGGGCACTGGCAGCTGCGCCGACGTCTCAACGACCGGCGCCGCGGTGGCGAGTG
>JBPCOG010000258.1:0-8650 GCA_051000455.1 Lapillicoccus sp.
CGTCAGCGCTCGCTGACCACGACCGTCTGGAGGATCTTGTCGGCGAACGTCTGACGCATCGGGTCCCAGAGCGGGAAGAGGTAGCCGACGTAGAAGAAGCCGTCCAGGGTGTGGCACAGCTCCCGGACGAAGGCCATGCCGGGTCCGAGGGGCTGGCCCGTGTTCTGGCTCAGCAGCCGCAGGCCGGTCCGGCTCTTGCCCCAGGACTGACCGGTCCTGCCGGCCTTGAAGGCGCGGTTGTAGATGGTCAGGGCGAGCGTGCCGAGGTATCCCACCACGAGGAGGATGAGCCCGACCACGACCAGGGTGCGGTCGGCTCCGGTACCGGCGTACAGGTCGGACCTGCTCAGCCCGACGACGAGCAGGACGTAGCCGACCATGAGGGGAACGAAACCCGGCAGGGTGAAGACGAAGTCGAGCAGCGACGCCGCGACGCGCTGGCCCCACGTGGCCAGCGGTGGGCGGGCGGCCTGGTTCCACGGCTGCTGGGGAGCCTGGGTGCGGCCACTCGTCGGGTACGGAGCGCCTGGCGCGTAGCCGGCCGGCGGCTGTCCGTACCCGGGCGGCGGCGGTCCGTACCCGGTGGCCGGAGGCTGTCCGTACCCGCGCGGCGGCTGTCCGTACCCGGGCGGCGGCGCGAACCCGGCCGTGGTCCCGGGCGCGGGCGGCGGCGTGGTCCCCGGCGCGGGCGCGGGCGACGGCGACGTAGTCTGCGGCACCGCCGGCTCCGGGTCGTGCGCTTCGTTCGCGGTCGGCTGCTCGTCGCCCATGTGCGTGGTGTCCCCCGTGGTCGGATCGTCAGCACAGCGTACGCCGGGGGGCGACGACCAGCGGCCGCCGCCCAGCTCAGGACGGACCGTCCTCGCCCGGGGGGAACATCGCGATGACGGGCATCTCGATCGTGTCCACGCCGAGGACGGCCTGCTCGTCCGGCTTGGCCGGCAGCACGTTGGCGACGTAGTCCGCCACCGCCTCCTCGATGGGGAAGTCCTTCCCGGCCCGCTCGGACATGTACCACCGGTGCTCGAGCACCTCGTGGAAGACCTCGGCGGCCTGCAGCTTGCCGGTCAGCTCGCGCGGCACGGCCCGGGTCGTCGGCTCGTAGATGTTGGCCAGCCACTGGTGCGCGACGAGCTCCTCCGCCTCGTTCTGCCGGTCGATGGCGGCCCGGTACGCGTCGAGGTCGTTGAGCAGCCGCCGTGCCTGGTTCTCCTCGACGTCCAGACCGGTCAGGCGCAGCAGGCGCCGCGAGTGGTGGCCCGCATCGACGACCTTCGGCTGGATCTGGATGGTCGTGCCGTCGAGGTCCGTCGACATCGTCAGCTCGTCGAGGTCGAAGCCGAGCCCGTTGAGCCGGCGGATCCGCTCGTCGACCCGCCAGCGGTCGCCCGTCTCGAACCGCTCGAGCCCGGTCAGCTCGTCCCACAGCGACCGGTAGCGCTCCATGATGGAGTTGGACACCTCGACCGGGTCGGAGGAGTTCTCGAGGAGCCCTCCGGCCTCGAGGTCCATCAGCTCCCCCGCGATGTTGACCGTCGCGATGTCGAGGTCGTGCTCCCGTTGCCCGGGGGAGAGCGTGGCCTGCAGCTCGCCGGTCTCCGCGTCGACGAGGTATGCCGCGAAGGCGCCGGCATCGCGGCGGAACAGGGTGTTGGACAGCGAGACGTCCCCCCACCAGAACCCGCTGAGGTGCAGGCGGACGAGCAGGACGGCCAGAGCGTCGATCAGGCGCCGCGCGGTGTCCGGGCGCAGGTTCTGGCTGTAGAGGGCTCGGTAGGGCAGCGAGAACTGCAGGTGCCGGGTCAGCAGGCAGGCGTCGAGGGGCTGACCGTGCCCGTCGGTGCGGCCGCTGACGATCCCGAATGGCTCGACACAGGGCAGGTCGAGGCGGTTGAGGACCCGCAGCATGCCGTACTCGCGCACCGCGAGGTCGGCCTTGATCTCCTTGACCGCCAGCACCCGGCCGGAGACGCGCACGAAGCGCACGATGTGCCGGGAGATCCCCCGTGGGAGCGCGGCCAAGGTGTCAGCGGGCCACTCCTCCAACGGCCGGGACCACGGCAGGTCCAGCAGCGCCGGGTCCGGCCGGGCGGTGGTGATCTCCAGTGCCACGTCTCATCGTTCGTCTCAATCGTTCCATGAACGCCACCGGGGGCGGACACCGTCCGTGGCCCCGCCCCCGGTTGGGGTGTCGCTCAGCGCTGCAGGGGTCAGTCCCCGAGGCGCTGACCCGTCTCCGTGTTGAACACGTGGATGTGGCCCTCGGTGGGCGCGAGGTTGATGGTCTCGCCCTTCTTCGGCGGCCGGCGGCCGTCGACCCGGGCGATGAACGGCTTGGCCAGCTCGGTGTCCCCCTCGGTGTCGATGAGGTGGGCGCTGGTCGTCCCGTAGATGTAGGCGTCCGCACCGAGCTCCTCGACGACGTCGACGGTGACTGCGAGCCCAGAATGGCCGTCGGTCAGCGTGAGGTCCTCGGGGCGCACCCCGACGGTCACGGACGACCCGGCACCGCTGAGGTGCTCCCGCGAGATCGGGACGACGCTGTCGCCGAACTTGAGGCCACCGTCGGCCACCTGGACCTCGAGGAGGTTCATCGCCGGCGAGCCGATGAAGCCGGCCACGAAGACGTTGTCGGGGTGGTCGTACATCCGGCGCGGGGTGTCGCACTGCTGCAGCAGGCCGTCCTTGAGGACCGCGACGCGGTCACCCATGGTCATCGCCTCGACCTGGTCATGGGTGACGTAGACAGTCGTGACGCCGAGGCGGCGCTGCAAGGACGCGATCTGGGTGCGGGTCTGCACGCGCAGCTTGGCGTCGAGGGTGGACAGCGGCTCGTCCATGAGGAAGACCTGAGGCGAGCGGACGATCGCCCGGCCCATCGCGACGCGCTGTCGCTGGCCACCGGAGAGGGCCTTCGGCTTGCGCTCGAGGTATGGCTCGAGGTCGAGGATCTTGGCGGCGTCCTGGACGCGCTTGGCGATCTCGTCCTTGGCGACCCCGGCGATCTTGAGGGCGAAGCCCATGTTGTCGGCGACGCTCATGTGCGGGTAGAGCGCGTAGTTCTGGAAGACCATGGCGACGTCACGGTCCTTGGGGGACAGGTCGGTGACGTCACGCTCACCGATGAAGATCTTGCCCCCGTTGACCTCCTCGAGCCCGGCCAGCATGCGCAGGGAGGTGGACTTGCCGCACCCGGAGGGGCCGACCAGGACGAGGAACTCCCCGTCGGCGATCTCGAGGTTGAGCTTGTCCACGCTCGGGTGGGGGTTTCCGGGGTACTGCCTGGAGGCCTCGTCGAAGGTCACAGTTGCCATGGGTACGTCCTTCCTTCACCGGCAGGTACGTGCCGGACGGTCCGTCGTAAAGGTGGGTGCCCCGGCATACCCGGCGCTAGGTGAATCATGGCGCAACTCCCCCGGTGGCGCCAGAGCCGGACGCCGGCCTCCCGCGGCGGGGGCGCCGCGCGGCGGGCTCGGTCAGCGGGGGGAGGCGTCTCGGCGTAGCGCCAGCAGCTGCTCCAGGGCGGCGACGACATCGGAGACAGCCCCGATGCGGTATGCCGCGGCCGTGTCGCCCTGGCCGACCTTCACGGTCACGTCGTCGCCGGCCGCGTCGAGGGCCCGGAACGCGTCCTCGTCGGTGACGTCGTCACCGAAGTAGATGCTCGCAGCGGCCCCTTCGAGCCGGGCCAGGGCGGACAGAGCCGTGCCCTTGTCGGCGTGCTGGACGGACAGCTCGACCACGGACTTGCCGCGGAGGACCTTCACCCCGGGATGGCTCTCGCCGAGCTCGCCCGCCGCACTGAGGGCGGCCGACGAGGCCTCGCGTGGCAGTCCCCTCGTGTGCACGGCGACCGCGGCCTTCTTGCGCTCGAGCCGGGCCCCGGGATGCTGGTCGACGAGGTCGGCGCCGTCAGCGGCGACCGTGTCGAGCAGGGCCCGGTCTGCGTCGCTCGCCGAACCGCCGACCACCGCGGCCCTGTTCGACTCGGCCCCGTGGCTGCCGATGAGGGTGACCGGCTCCTCCGGCGTGACCTCGGCGAGGCGGGCCAGGGTCGCGAGGTCGCGGCCGGAGACGATGGCGACAGCGGTCCCGGGGACCCTCGCCATCTCCCGCAGTGCCCGCATCGCGCGCGGGTCGGGGCGCGCGGAGCCGGGGTCGGTGGCGAACTCGGCCAGGACGCCGTCGAAGTCGCAGGCAACGAGCAGCGGCGAGCGCTGCACGAAGCGTCCCAGGGCGGCATACAGGTCGCCACTGCCGTCCTCGGTCACTGCTCCTCCTCGGACCCGTCGTCCCGGGCGTCGTCCTCGCGGCCGCCGGGGCGGTGCGGCGCGGCGGCGAGGGCCTCGAGGAACCGGCTCGCCCAGCGCTGCACGTCGTGGTCGGCCACCCGCTTGCGCAGGGCCCGCATGATCCGGCGCTTGTCCCTGTCCGGCGTGGAGATCGCCCTGAGCACGGTGCGTTTCAGGCCCTCGATGTCGTGGGGGTTGCAGACGAAGGCCTGGTGCAGCTCGTGCCAGGCCCCGGCGAACTCGCTGAGCACGAGGGCGCCGCCGAGGTCGTACCGGCAGGTGACGTACTCCTTGGCGACGAGGTTCATCCCGTCGCGCAGGGGGGTGACGAGCATGACGTCGGCCGCGAGGCAGAGCGCGGCCATCTCCTCACGGGGAACCGCGTGGTGCTGGTAGTAGACCGCTGGTGAGCCGAAGGGGGCGTACTCACCGTTGATCCGTCCGACCGTCTGGTCCACCTCCGAGCGCAGGTCCCGGTAGGCGTCGACCCGCTCCCGGCTCGGGGTGGCCACCTGGACGAAGGTGGTCTCCGGCGGCGCGATCGCCCCGTCCTGGAGCAGCTCCTCGTAGGCCTTGAGCCGGTGCCGGATGCCCTTGGTGTAGTCGAGCCGGTCCACGCCGAGCATGAGCACCTTCGGGTTGCCGAGCTGGGCGCGGATCTCGACGGCGCGGGCCCCGACCTCCGGGCTGCGGGCCAGACGGTTCAGACCGGCGAAGTCCACGGAGATGGGGATGGCGCTGGCGCGGACCCGCCGCGACGTGCCGTCCTCCTCGGGCACGGTGACGAGGTCCCCTCGGGTGGTCAGCCGCAGCAGCTGACGACAGGCGCGGACGAAGTTGAGCGAGTCGGCAACCCGTTGGAAGCCGAGGAAGTCCGCGCCGAGCAGTCCCTGGAGCAGGGCCCGGCGCCACGGGAGCTGGGCGAAGAGCTCCACGGGGGGGAAGGGGATGTGGTTGAACCAGCCGATGCGCACGTCCGGTCGCAGCTCACGCACCAGCTTGGGGACCAGCTGCAGCTGGTAGTCGTGGACCCACACCGTCGCGCCGGGGGCGGCGACGTCCGCGACGGCCTGCGCGAACCGGAGGTTGACCTCCTGGTAGCTGTTCCACCACTGGCGGTGGAAGGAGGCCGGGACGATGACGTCGTGGTAGATCGGCCAGAGGGTGTCGTTGCTGAACCCCTCGTAATAGTCCCGCACGTGCTCGGCGCTGAGCGGGATGGGACGCAGGTAGAGGCTGCCCTCGGTGAACGGCTCGGGGTCCTGGCTGCCCTCACCGGCCCAGCCCACCCAGGCGCCCTCGCGTCCCTGCATCACCGACTCCATCGCGGTGACCAGCCCGCCGGGGCTGGAGCGCCACGACTCGGTGTTGTCGGCCGCGACGACGCGGTCGACGGGTAGGCGGTTGGCGGCGATGACGAGGTCGAAGCTTCGCCTCTCGGGTGGCACTGGTCTCAACTCCCTGACGGTCGGCCCCTGCAGCCTATGCCGCGGGCCGAGCGGCGCAGCCGGGGGCTGGGCCGAGCGGCGCGGGCGGCCGCGGTCGCAGCACGGTCTCTGGCGTGAGCAGCACGCGGGGACTACCGTCAGGCGCATGAAGATCTCGGACGTGCTCCGGAACAAGGGCGACGGAGTGGTGACGATCCGCCCCGACGAGACGGTCTCGCACCTTCTCGAAGTGCTCGACGAGCACAAGATCGGTGCCGTCGTGGTCAGCGAGGACGGTCGGCACGTGGATGGCATCGTCAGCGAACGTGATGTCGTGCGGCACCTGCACCGTGACGGCGCCGCAGTGCTCGACGGCGCGGTCCGCGAGATCATGACCAGCGACGTCACGACCTGCGAGCCGGGCGAGAAGCTGGAGAGTCTTGCCCGCACCATGACGGATCGGAGGATCCGGCACGTACCGGTGGTGTCCGAGGGCGCTCTCCACGCCATCGTCAGCATCGGTGACGTGGTCAAGTTCCGGATCGACGCCCTTCAGTCGGAACGTGACCAACTCGTTGGCTACATCCAGCAGTAGGCCTGCCGGTCGGTGACACCAGCGCGCTTACCGTAGAGGGCATGACGGCCGAGGCGAGACACGGCGACGAGCTGACCGTCCCCGCCCGAGGCGAGCGGCTCGGCCCGTACCGGCTGCTGCACCGGATCGGCGAGGGCGGCATGGGTGTGGTCCATCTCGGTCTGGACCGCAGCGGCCGCGCCGTGGCGGTCAAGGTCCTGCGCCCGCACGTCGCCCATGACGCAGACGCCCGGGCCCGCCTCCAGCGGGAGGTGGAGACGCTCTCCCGGGTCCGTGACCCCCGGGTCGCGGCCGTGGTCGACGCCGATGTCACCGGCGAGCGGCCCTACATCGTCACGCGATACGTCCCCGGGCCCTCCCTCGAGGAGGTCGTGGCCGAGCACGGTCCGGTCCGGGGCCCCACGCTGCTGGACCTCGGGCGCGGCCTCGCCCAGGCGCTCGAGGCCATCCACCGGGTCGGTGTGGTCCACCGGGATCTCAAGCCCGGCAACGTCCTGATCGACGACGACGGCGAGCCGGTGCTCATCGACTTCGGGATCGCGCACATCGCCGACGACGTGCGACTGACCAGCACCGGGCTGGTCATGGGCACCCCTGGCTACCTTTCGCCCGAGCTCATCGAGGGCGCTCCGGTCACCGCGGCGACGGACTGGTGGGGGTGGGCAGCCACGCTGACGTTCGCCGCGACCGGCCGGCCCCCCTTCGGTCGGGGACCGATGGACGTCGTGCTCGACCGGGTCCGCCGGGGCCAGCCGGACCTGGTTGACGTCGACCCGCGCCTCGCGCCCCTGCTGTCGGCGGCCCTCTCCCCCCGCCCCGAGCAACGCCCGTCACCGTCCGATGTCGTCGCCGCGCTCGAGCGGTATGCCGCGAACGGGCCGGCCACGGTGCTGCTCCCCTCCGGGGAGGGTGGGCAGGCGCCACAGGGCTGGGCGCCGGGCTCCCGGCGTACCGCTGCACTGCCGCTGGACGCCGACTGGCAGCACGTCACCCGGGACGAGGACGACTCGGACTGGGAGGCCGCGTGGCAGGCCGCCCCCGGGCAACCGGATCCCCGCATCGGCCGCCCGATGCGCTCCGGGACCCTCGCAGTCGTTCTCGCGGTGGTCGTGGCCCTCTCGGCGAGCGCCCCCACGGTGGCGCTCATCGCTGTCGTGCTGTGGTGCTGGGGTGCCCGGTTCGCCGACCGGTCGGTGACGGCGCTGGTGCTGCGCCGGTTCGACCGCGGCAGGCGGCGCAGCGACATGCCGCTGGCCGTCGTGCTCACCCCCTGGCACATCGTCGTGGCCGCCCTTGCCACGGTCGTGTCCTTGGTGCTGCCCGTGTTGGTCGGCGTCGCCGGAGCGTTCTGCTCGTCGCTCGTCCTCTCCAGCGTGCGGACTGGTTCACCTCCGCCGGGGCCCGCGAGCGCGCCGACTCTGGCCGTCGGTTTCCTCCTCGGCGTGCTCGTTGCCTGGTGGGGGCCGGGCGGGGCGTCGGTGCGGCGGGGGTCCCGCTCCCTGGTCAGGGGTGTTGCTCGGCCCGGGGTCGTCACCGACGTCGTCGTCGCGGTGCTCCTCGTCGCCGCGACCGGGCTGACACTGTGGGCGGTGGCGCGCCACGGCGAGGCCACGTGGTGGCCGTTCAGCGGCAGCCTCGAGAGCCTCCTCGGCCGCAGGGCCGGCTGACTGCCGTCTGCTTCCGCCGTCTGTTGCCGCCGCCATCCGGCTCGGATCTCGGCGCCGTCTGACGGACTCGCGGCAAGGGTGGTCACGCTCTGGTGACGCTGCGGTCACGAGAAGATCTCGACGAGGACTTGGCGATCCGGGAAAAACCCCGTACCGTCATGCCCGTGCTCGTCCCGGCATCCGGGGAGGACGCTCGTTGGGGCAAACCCGTTTGGGGCTCGGCGGACAACTTCATATCGCATCCATCAACCTGCTGTGCCCGCAGCGCCGAACCTCGTCACGCGGTCACTTGACCCGGAAGACCGGGAGCACAGACGAGGGTGGGGGACCCAGTGTGGGTCCGGCTCCGGCCGGGCCTTGGGGAGAAGCCGGTCATGCCGGCCGGGCACCTGACAGCCCGATCCCGACAGCTAACCCCGTAGGCGCACGTCAGGAGAGGAAATCCATTGCACTACCAGAGCAAGCACTCCGCACGCCCGAACCGCTCCACCGTCAAGGCCCGCGTCCTCGGCATCGGGGTCGCCGGGATCGCCACCATCGCGGGCGGCCTGGCAACCGCCTCCCCCGCCAGTGCGGGTTCCGTCTGGGACTCCGTCGCCGCATGTGAGTCCGGCGGCAACTGGTCCATCAACACCGGCAACGGCTTCTACGGTGGGCTGCAGTTCACCC
>JBPCOG010000399.1:0-18636 GCA_051000455.1 Lapillicoccus sp.
CTGGCCATCCCGAGCATCATCTTCGCCACGCAGGTCAACTCGAAGTGGGCCACCGGTGACGCCGCCGGCGCGATGGACGCGTCGGCCAAGGCCAAGAAGTTCGGCCTCATCGGGATCGTCATCGGCGCGGTCGTCCTTGTCCTCTACGTCATCCTCATCGTCATCGGCGCGGCGGCCTCCAGCAGGCGCTGAGCACCGCGACATGAGCGCGCTCGTTGCCACGCACCCCCCCGCCGGCGGGGGAGTGCGTGGCCTCGTGCTCCCCGCGGCCGTCGTGGCTGCGGCGTCGGCCGGCGCGGCATACCTGTATGCCGTGGACCCGCACGAGCCCGGGCACTACCCGCCGTGCCCGTTCCTGGCCCTGACCGGATACTGGTGCCCCGGGTGCGGGTCGGCCAGGGCCCTGCACGCGCTGCTGCGGGGCGACCTCGGCACGGCCCTCGTGCACAACCCGGCGACCCCGCTCGTGCTCGGCTACCTGCTGTGGACCTTCGTCTCCTGGACCCGCTGGCGGGTCACCGGCCGGGCGCGGCAGCTGGCCCCGGCGTGGCGCCTGCACGTCGCCTGGGTGGCCATCATCGCCTTCTGGGTGCTGCGGAACGTGCCCGGCTGGACCTGGCTGTCGCCCCAGTGAGGACGGCGCGGCACATGACCGCCGCGGCTACCCGTGGCCCGGGCCACGCGGGGGCGCCGGTCGGCACGACGTCGCGGTCGCGGGCGCTGCTCGCGCCGGTGTCCGGCGCCGTGGTGGCCGGGCTCGTGACGGCCAGCCTGCACCGGTCCGGTGGCATCGACGTCGCGCCGGTCCCGCTCTGCCCCTTCCACGCCGTCACCGGCCTCTGGTGCCCGTTCTGCGGCGGCCTGCGGGGGGTCGCAGCCCTCAGCCACCTCGACCTCCCGGCGGCGCTCTCGTCCAACCTCCCGCTGACGCTGGCGCTGCCCCTGGTGGTCGCGCTCTGGCTCCGCCACACCTACCGCGCCCTCCGCGGACGCGGTAGCGCGCTCCCGGCCGTGCCCCACCAGGTCTGGCGCCCTCTTGGGCTCCTGCTGCTCCTCTTCACCGTCTGGCGCAACCTGCCGTGGCTGCCGCTCGGCGAGTGGCTGGCGCCCTGACCCCTCGACCCGGTTGCGGCTGCGCCGGCCCAGGCCCGTAACCTTGACGCGTGCCCAGCGTGCTGCATGACATCATCGCCGGCGTCCGCGCGGACCTCGCGGGGCGACAGGCTCGCACCCCCCTGCCCGAGCTGGAGCGGGCCCTCTCGCAGGTCAGGCCCGCCCAGGACGTGGTCGCCGCACTGCGCCGGGCACCGGGCGTCGCCGTCATCGCCGAGATCAAGCGCTGCAGTCCCAGCGCGGGGTCCCTCGCACCCATCCCGGACCCGGCTGCCCTAGCGGTGGAGTACGCCGCGGGCGGCGCCACCGTCGTCAGCGTCCTCACCGAACGGCGCCGGTTCCACGGCAGTCTGGAGGACCTCGCCGCCGTGCGTGCCGCGGTCGACGTCGCCGTCCTTCGCAAGGACTTCCTCGTCGCCCCCTACCAGGTCACCGAGGCCCGCGCGTGGGGGGCGGACGCCGTCCTGCTCATCGTCGCAGCCCTCGGCCAGCCTGAGCTCGTGGCCATGCGGGAGCAGGCCGAGCGGCTGGGGATGACCGCCCTCGTCGAGGTCCACGACGAGGAGGAGACCCGACGGGCGGTCGACGGCGGGGCGAGCGTCATCGGGGTCAACGCCCGCGACCTCAGGACCCTCGAGGTCGACCGTTCGACCTTCGCGCGGCTGCGCCCGCTCATCCCCGACGGGGTCGTGGCAGTGGCGGAGTCCGGGGTGCGGGGGCCGGAGGACGTCCTCGACTACGTCACTGCCGGCGCCCGCGCCGTCCTTGTCGGGGAGGCCCTCGTGACGGGGGGCGGGCCCCGCGAGGCGGTCGCCGGGCTCATTGCTGGGTCGGCGACGAGGGCAGCCCGGTGACCTCGCCCGGACGCTTCGGCGACTTCGGGGGCCGCTTCGTGCCCGAGGCCCTCATCCCTGCGCTCGAGCAGCTCGACGAGGTGCGTCGCAAGGCGATGGTGGACCCGGAGTTCCTCGGTGAGCTCGAGCGGCTGCACCGCACCTACACCGGGCGTCCGAGCATCATCACGGAGGTGCCCCGGTTCGCCGAGCACGCGGGGGGGGCGCGGGTCATCCTCAAGCGGGAGGACCTCAACCACACCGGGTCGCACAAGATCAACAACGTCCTCGGGCAGGCGCTCCTGACCAGGAGGATGGCCAAGAGCCGGGTCATCGCGGAGACCGGAGCCGGCCAGCACGGCGTGGCGACGGCGACGGCGGCCGCTCTCCTCGGCCTCGACTGCGTCGTCTACATGGGCAAGGTCGACACCGAGCGACAGGCGCTCAACGTCGCCCGGATGCGGATGCTCGGCGCCGACGTCGTCCCGGTGACCACCGGGAGCCAGACGCTCAAGGACGCCGTCAACGAGGCCCTGCGTGACTGGGTGGCCAACGTGGAGGACACCCACTACGTCCTCGGCACGGTGACCGGACCGCACCCGTTCCCGGAGATGGTCCGTGACTTCCACCGGGTCATCGGCGTCGAGGCAAGGGCGCAGGTCCTCGACCTGATCGGGCGCCTGCCCGACGCCGTCTGCGCCTGCGTGGGCGGCGGCTCGAACGCGATGGGGATCTTCCACCGGTTCATCGACGACGCCGGGGTGCGGCTCATCGGGTTCGAGGCCGGCGGCAGCGGCGTGGCCAGTGGCAGGCACGCCGCCCGGTTCGCCGCCGGCGCGCCCGGGATCCTGCACGGTGCCTACACCTACGTCATGCAGGACGACGACGGGCAGACGCTCGAGTCCCACTCCATCTCGGCGGGCCTGGACTACCCGAGTGTCGGGCCGGAGCACGCCCACCTGCTGCAGTCCGGGCGCGCCGAGTACCGCCCGATCGGGGACGAGGCCGCCATGGAGGCCTTCCGGCTGCTCTGCCGCACCGAGGGCATCATCCCCGCCATCGAGTCCGCCCACGCGCTGGCCGGGGCGATGGAGGTCGGCCGGGAGCTCG
Organism: Lapillicoccus sp.; assembly: GCA_051000455.1. Taxonomy (GTDB): domain Bacteria; phylum Actinomycetota; class Actinomycetes; order Actinomycetales; family Dermatophilaceae; genus JBPCOG01. Next base: position 3,057 of record JBPCOG010000399.1, read on the forward strand.
GGCCCGAGGGCGTCGTCCTCGTCAACCTCTCCGGTCGAGGCGACAAGGACGTGCACACGGCCGCCGCCTGGTTCGGCCTGCTCGACGACGACGGCACGGCGAGGACGGACGGGGACGACGCGGCGAAGGGCCTGGGGGTGCAGGCGTGAGCACGAGCCCGGTCGCGGAGGTGCTCGCCACCTGCCGGGACGAGGACCGCGCCGCGCTCATCGGGTACCTCCCGGTCGGCTACCCGGACGTCCCCGGGTCGATCGCCGCGATGACGGTGATGGTCGAGGCGGGGGTCGACATCGTCGAGGTCGGCGTCCCCTACTCCGATCCCCTGATCGACGGACCGGTGATCCAGCATGCGGCCGAGCAGGCGTTGCGCTCCGGCACCCGCGTCGAGGACGTGTTCACGGCCACCGCCGCCGTCCACGACACCGGTGCCCCGGCGCTGGTGATGACCTACTGGAACCTCGTCCTGCGCCGGGGGGTCGAGCGTTTCGCCGCCGACCTCGACGACGGCGGCGGGTCGGGCATGATCACCCCCGACCTCATCCCCGACGAGGCGGCGGCATGGATCGAGGCCTCCGACCGGCACCAGCTCGACCGAGTCTTCCTCGTCGCGCCCAGCTCGACCCCGGAGCGGCTGGTCCGGGTCGCCTCGGCCTGCCGGGGTTTCGTCTACGCCGCCTCGACGATGGGGGTCACCGGCACCCGTGACGCCGTCGGCGCGGCTGCCGGTGGACTCGTCGAGCGCACGAGGGAGGTCACCGACCTGCCGGTCTGCGTCGGTCTCGGGGTCTCGAACCGGGCTCAGGCCGCGGACGTGGCCGGGTTCGCGGACGGGGTCATCGTCGGCTCTGCGCTCGTTCGTGCCCTGACCGACGCCACGACCCCCCGGGGGGGCCGGGAGGCGCTGCGCGAGCTGGTCACCGCCCTGGCCGCCGGTGTGCGCGAGGGCCGGGGTTGACCCGGCATACCGCGGGCTGCCCTGCGGCGGGCACCTGGGGGACAATGGCGAACATGCCGAGTCCTGAGCACTGCCCCCGACCGTCGCCCGCAGCCCCGCCCCCAGCCGGGGCCGGGTCCGGGCTCGGAAGCGCGGCATCGGCGGCGGGGCCCGGATGAGCTTCGCCCGGCTCGCCCTGCCGACCGAGATCCCCAGCCCGACAACTGCCGTCTGGCACCTGGGGCCGCTGCCGGTCCGCGCCTACGCACTGTGCATCCTCGCGGGCATCGTCGTCGCGGTGTGGATCGCCCAGCGCCGCCTGCAGGGTCGGGGGGGCAAGCCGGGGCAGGTGCTCGACGTCGCGGCCTGGGCGGTCCCCTTCGGGATCGTGGGGGGCCGGCTCTACCACCTCGTCACCACCCCCCAGCCGTACTTCGGCGAGGGCGGTAACCCCTGGAACGCGGTCAAGGTCTGGGAAGGCGGGCTGGGCATCTGGGGCGCCGTCGCGCTGGGACTGGTGGGAGCGTGGATCGGGTGCCGCCGCAACGGCGTGGGACTCCTGGCCTTCGTCGACGCCGCGGCGCCGGGCGTGCTCGTCGCCCAGGCGCTCGGACGGTGGGGCAACTACTTCAACAACGAGATCCACGGCGCCCCGACGACACTGCCGTGGGGCCTGAAGGTCTACGAGTGGGACCAGGCGGCGGGCCGCGCGGTCGTCGACGCCGCGGGAGCGCCCGTCGTCGCCGGAGTCTTCCACCCGACCTTCCTCTACGAGGCGATCTGGTGCCTGGTCCTCGCCCTCACGCTCGTGCTGCTCGACCGCCGGCTCCCGCTTCGCCGGGGCCAGGTGTTCGGCCTCTACGTGATGGGCTACCCGCTCGGACGGGTCGTCATCGAGATGATGCGGACCGACGACGCCAACCACATCCTCGGCCTGAGGGTCAACGTCTGGGTCTCGGTGCTGGTGTTCCTGCTCGGGCTGGTCCTCGTCATCCGCTTCGGCCGTCGCGGGGGACCCGCGACGACGTCGACCCCTGACCGTGCGCCCGAGCCGGCCGGGTCTCAGACTGTGGAATGAGCGGATATCAGACTGCAGGACGGGGCGACGGTCCCGGTATCCTGCAGACGCACCAGGCCGACGCCGTCCGGGTGCCCTTGCGAGGTGAGCCTTGGGAACCGAGAGGACGGTGACGACGTGCAGCTACCCCCGCACCCCCTCTCCGGGGGGCAGCCCGCTGACGCCGGGCTGTACCGCCGCGAGCACGAGCACGACGCGTGCGGTGTCGCGATGGTGGCGACCATGCGCGGCAGCGCCGGCCACGACATCATCGAGCACGGGCTCACCGCGCTGCGCAACCTCGACCACCGGGGGGCCACCGGCTCGGACCCCTCGGTCGGCGACGGGGCCGGGATCCTCACCCAGGTCCCGGACCGCTTCTTCCGTGCCGTCCTCGATGTCGACCTCCCGCCGGCCGGCGGGTATGCCGTGGGCGCGGCGTTCCTGCCGGTCGACGCCACCCAGCGCGCCGAGGCCGTGGCCCGTATCGAGGCCATCGCCGCGGAGGAGTCCCTGACGGTCCTCGCCTGGCGTGACGTGCCCGTCTCGCCCGGGCTCGTCGGCGAGGTCGCCCGCGAGTGCATGCCCCACTTCGCCCAGTTGTTCGTGACGTCCTCGACCGGCCGGCGCCGGGGTCTTGGCCTCGACCGCTTCGCGTTCTGCCTGCGCAGACGCGCCGAGCGGGAGGCCAGCGTCTACTTCGCCTCGCTCTCGTCGCGGACGCTGGTCTACAAGGGCATGCTGACCACCGAGCAGCTCGAGCCGTTCTTCCCGGACCTGTCCGACCGCCGGTTCGAGACCGAGCTCGCGCTGGTGCACTCGCGCTTCTCGACGAACACGTTCCCGTCCTGGCCGCTCGCCCACCCCTACCGGATGATCGCGCACAACGGCGAGATCAACACCGTCAGGGGGAACCGGAACTGGATGGACGCGAGGGAGTCGCAGCTCTCCTCGGAGGTCATCCCCGGCGACCTCGGGCGGCTGTTCCCCATCTGCACGCCCGGTGGCTCCGACTCCGCCACCTTCGACGAGGTCCTCGAGCTGCTGCACCTCGGTGGGCGTTCGCTGCCGCACGCCGTGCTGATGATGGTCCCCGAGGCCTGGGAGAACCACCTGGGCATGGACCCCGCGCGGCGGGCCTTCTACGAGTTCCACGCCACCTTCATGGAGCCATGGGACGGGCCGGCGTGCGTCACCTTCACCGACGGGACGCTCATCGGGGCGGTCCTCGACCGCAACGGCCTGCGCCCCGGTCGCTACTCCGTCACGGACGACGGACTCGTCGTCCTCGCCTCCGAGTCCGGGGTCCTCGACCTCGACCCGTCCCGCGTGGTGCGGAAGGGGCGCCTGCAGCCGGGACGGATGTTCCTCGTCGACACCGAACACGGTCGCATCATCGCCGACGAGGAGATCAAGAGCGCCCTCGCGGCGCAGCACCCCTACGACGAGTGGCTGCACGCCGGCCTGGTCAACCTCGCGGACCTGCCCGAGCGGGAGCACATCGTCCACACCGCATCCTCGGTGGCCCGGCGCCAGCAGAGCTTCGGCTACACCCAGGAGGAGCTGCGCGTCCTGCTCGCGCCGATGGGCCGCACCGGGGGCGAGGCCCTCGGCTCGATGGGCACGGACAGCCCGATCGCCGTCCTGTCCAGCCGGCCACGGCTGATCTTCGACTACTTCACCCAGCTGTTCGCCCAGGTGACCAACCCCCCGCTCGACGCGATCCGTGAGGAGCTGGTCACCTCGCTCGGCACGACGATGGGTCCTGAGGGCAACCTGCTGTCGGTGTCGCCCACCCAGGCCCGCCAGGTGCTCCTGCCGTTCCCCGTCATCGACAACGACGAGCTGGCCAAGATCGTCCACATCAACGCGGACGGCGACCTGCCCGGGTACGCCACCCACGTGGTCCGGGGCCTCTACGAGGTCACCGGGGGGGCAGCGGCGATGAAGGCGCGACTCGAGGTCATCTTTGCCCAGGTCTCCGCAGCGATCCGCGAGGGCGCCCGCTTCGTCGTCCTCTCGGACCGGGACTCCGGCCGTGACCTCGCGCCCATCCCGTCGCTGCTGCTCACCTCCGCGGTGCACCACCACCTGATCCGCGAGAAGACCCGGACGCAGGTCGGCCTGGTGGTCGAGGCAGGTGACGTCCGCGAGGTCCACCATGTGGCGCTGCTCATCGGCTACGGGGCGGCAGCAGTGAACCCCTACCTCGCCATGGAGACCGTCGAGGACATGGTGCGCTCCGGCACGCTGTCCGGCGTCGCCTCCGACCAGGCCGTCAGGAACCTCATCAAGGCGCTCGGCAAGGGCGTGCTCAAGGTGATGTCCAAGATGGGCATCTCCACGGTGGCCTCATACCGCGGTGCCCAGGTGTTCGAGGCCATCGGGCTCGACCAGGACCTCGTCGACACCTACTTCACCGGCACCGTCTCGCAGCTGGGGGGCGTCGGGCTCGACGTCCTCGCTGCCGAGGTCGCCGCCCGGCACGCCGTCGCCTACCCGCCGGACGGCGTCCACCAGGCGCACCGGAAGCTGTGGGTCGGCGGTGAGTACCAGTGGCGCCGGGAGGGCGAGCCGCACCTCTTCGACCCGGACACGGTCTTCCGTCTCCAGCACTCGACGCGGGAGCGGCGCTACGACGTCTTCCGGCAGTACACCGCCCGCGTCGACGAACAGTCCGAGCGCCTGATGACCCTGCGCGGGCTGTTCGGTTTCGCCGGAGCCGACGTGACCGGTCGGGCCCCGGTCCCGATCGAGGAGGTCGAGCCGACCGAGCAGATCGTCAGACGGTTCAACACGGGGGCCATGAGCTACGGCTCGATCAGCAAGGAGGCGCACGAGACCCTCGCGATCGCCATGAACCGCATCGGCGGCAGGTCGAACACCGGGGAGGGCGGCGAGGACGAGGACCGCCTCCTCGACCCCGAGCGTCGCTCCGCGGTCAAGCAGGTCGCCTCCGGCCGCTTCGGGGTCACCAGCCTCTACCTCACCCAGGCGGACGACATCCAGATCAAGATGGCGCAGGGCGCCAAGCCCGGCGAGGGCGGCCAGCTCCCGGGGAACAAGGTCTACCCCTGGGTCGCCAGGACGCGCCACTCCACCCCCGGTGTCGGACTGATCTCCCCGCCGCCGCACCACGACATCTACTCCATCGAGGACCTCGCGCAGCTGATCCACGACCTGAAGAACGCCAACCCCCAGGCGCGGATCCACGTCAAGCTCGTCTCCGAGGTGGGCGTCGGTACGGTCGCGGCCGGCGTCTCCAAGGCGCACGCCGACGTCGTCCTCATCTCGGGCCACGACGGAGGCACCGGCGCCTCCCCGCTCACCTCGCTCAAGCACGCCGGCGCCCCGTGGGAGCTCGGCCTGGCCGAGACCCAGCAGACGCTGAGGCTCAACGGCCTGCGGGACCGGATCGTCGTGCAGGCCGACGGCCAGCTCAAGACGGGGCGCGACGTCGTCATCGCTGCGCTGCTCGGTGCCGAGGAGTTCGGGTTCGCCACCGCGCCGCTCGTCGTCAGCGGGTGCATCATGATGCGGGTCTGCCACCTGGACACCTGCCCGGTCGGGGTGGCCACCCAGAACCCCGAGCTGCGTGCCCGTTTCTCCGGCCGGCCCGAGTTCGTCGAGACCTTCTTCGAGTACGTCGCCGCGGAGGTCCGCGAGCTGCTCGCGGCGCTGGGCTTCCATTCCGTGGAGGAGGCGGTCGGCCACGTCGAGTCCCTCAACACCGCCAGGGCGGTGCAGCACTGGAAGGCGTCGGGCCTCGACCTCGCCCCGATCCTCGTCAGCGTGACCGACCCGACCGGGGGCACGCGGCACTGCTCGACCAGCCAGGACCATGGGCTGGAGAAGGCCTTGGACCACCAGCTGATCGCGCTGAGCCAGCCGGCCCTCAACGGCCAGGAGCGGGTCCGCGCGCAGGTCGCGGTCCGCAACGTCAACCGCACGGTGGGCACGATGCTCGGGCATGAGGTCACCAAGGCCCACCCGCACGGTCTGGCGGACAACAGCATCGAGCTGACGCTGACCGGGTCCGCCGGGCAGTCGTTCGGGGCGTTCCTCCCCGCCGGGATCACCCTCTGCCTCCTCGGCGACGCGAACGACTACGTGGGCAAGGGCCTGTCCGGTGGACGCGTCGTGGTCCGGCCGGACCGGCGGGCCCCGCTCACCGCCGAGGCCAACGTCATCGCCGGGAACGTCATCGCGTACGGAGCCACGACCGGCGAGCTGTTCCTGCGCGGTCAGGTCGGGGAGCGCTTCTGCGTGCGCAACTCCGGAGCGTCCGCCGTCGTCGAGGGTGTCGGTGACCACGGCTGCGAGTACATGACCGGAGGAACCGTCATCGTCCTCGGGCCAACCGGCCGCAACTTCGCCGCGGGCATGTCCGGTGGTGCGGCGTACGTCCTCGACCTGCGCCCCGACCTTGTCAACACCGAGCTGGTGGACCTCATGCCGTTGCGGGAGCAGGACCAGGAGGTCGTCAGGGACCTGCTCACGCGCCACGCGGCCTGGACGGAGTCCCCGGTGGCCGTCCGGCTCCTCGACGAGTGGGATGACGCACGGGGACGGTTCACGCTTGTCCTTCCCCGGGACTACCAGCGCGTGCTGGACGTCCGCGCCCAGGCCACCGCGGACGGCCTGGACCCTGACGGCGCCGAGGTCTGGGACCGCATCATGGAGGCGTCCCGTGCCTGACCCGCAGGGTTTCCTCCGGACCCGTGAGCGCGAGCTGCCCGTGCGACGCCCCGTACCGCTGCGCCTCAAGGACTGGAAGGAGGTCTACGAGGAGCAGGAGCTCGGGCTCCTGCAGCGCCAGGCCGGGCGTTGCATGGACTGTGGAATCCCCTTCTGCCACAATGGCTGTCCGCTGGGCAACCTGATCCCTGAGTGGAACGACCTGGCGTGGCAGGGTGACTGGGGCGAGGCCATCGAGCGGCTGCACGCGACGAACAACTTCCCTGAGTTCACCGGCCGTCTGTGCCCGGCTCCCTGTGAGACCGCCTGCGTGCTGGGAATCAACCAGCCTGCGGTGACGATCAAGCAGATCGAGGTGACGACCATCGAGCAGGCGTTCGCCTCCGGCAGCGTGACGCCGCAGCCGCCGGAACGGCTGTCGGGCAAGACGGTTGCCGTGGTCGGATCCGGGCCGGCCGGACTCGCCGCCGCGCAGCAGCTGACCCGTGCCGGCCACACCGTCGCCGTCTACGAGCGGGCCGACCGGCCGGGCGGCCTGCTGCGGTACGGCATCCCCGAGTTCAAGATGGAGAAGCAGGTCCTCGACCGCCGACTCGCACAGATGCAGGCCGAGGGAACCCGCTTCCGCAGCGGCGTGGACGTCGGCACGGCGGTGACGGGGCGCCAGCTCAGGGATCGGTATGACGCGGTCGTGCTTGCGGTGGGCGCCACCGTCGCGAGGGACCTGCCGGTTCCCGGACGGGAGCTGCACGGCATACACCAGGCGATGGACTACCTGCCCCAGGGCAACCGCGCGGCGCTCGGTGAGCGGGTGGCGGACCAGGTCGTCGCCACCGGCAAGGACGTCATCATCCTCGGCGGGGGCGACACCGGCGCGGACTGCCTGGGGACGGCACACCGCCAGGGCGCACGATCGGTCACCCAGCTCGAGATCATGCCGCGGCCCGGCGACGACCGGCCCACGGGCCAGCCCTGGCCGACGTACCCGATGACCTACCGGGTCACCAGCGCCCACGAGGAGGGCGGCGAGCGGAGGTATGCCGTGTCCACGAAGGAGGCGGTCGGGGACGCGGCGGGCAACGTGCGGGCCCTGCGGATCGTCGAGGTCGCCTTCCGGGACGGCAGCATCGAGGAGGTGCCGGGCTCCGAGCGGGAGCTGCCCGCGCAGCTCGTCCTGCTGGCGATGGGATTCCTCGGGCCCGAGGGCGCCGGGCTCCTCGAGCAGCTCGGGGTCGAGCTCGACGAACGCTCGAACGTCAAGCGCGACAAGGCCTTTATGAGCTCGGTGCCCGGGGTGTTCGTCGCCGGGGACGCCGGACGCGGTCAGTCCCTCATCGTGTGGGCGATCGCGGAGGGCCGGGCTGCGGCCAACGGCGTCGACACCTGGCTCACCGGCCGCAGCCAGCTTCCGCGCCCCATCAACCCGACCGACCGCCCACTCACCGTCTGAGGGTCCCCACATGCGACGTGCCAAGATCGTCTGCACGATCGGCCCGGCGAGCTCCTCGCCCGACAAGCTGCGCGAGCTCGTCGCGGCTGGCATGGACATCGCCCGGCTCAACCTCTCCCACGGTGACTACGCCACCCATGAGGAGGTGTACCGCGAGGTGCGCCGGGCCAGCGACGAGTCGGGTCGGGCCGTCGGGATCCTCGTGGACCTGCAGGGTCCCAAGATCCGGACCGGGCGGTTCGGAGCCGGCCCGGTGGTCCTTGCCACCGGCGACGTGTTCACCATCACCACCGAGGACGTGCTCGGCGACCGGCACCGCGTCAGCACGACGTACAAGGGGATGCCCGGGGACGTCATCGCGGGCGACATGCTGCTCGTCGACGACGGCAAGGTGGCGCTGCGGGCGGTCGCGGTCAGCGGTACCGAGGTCGTCACGGAGGTGGTCGAGGGCGGCGTCGTGTCGGACAACAAGGGCATCAACCTGCCCGGTGTCGCCGTCAGCGTCCCGGCCCTGTCCGAGAAGGACAAGGACGACCTGCGGTGGGCCCTGCGGCTGCGCGCCGACCTGATCGCGCTGTCCTTCGTGCGCTCCGCCAAGGACCTCGAGGACGTCCACGAGATCATGGACGAGCTCGGGGTGCGGCTGCCCGTGATCGCCAAGATCGAGAAGCCACAGGCCGTGGACAACCTCGAGGAGATCATCGAGGCGTTCGACGGGGTGATGGTCGCCCGGGGCGACCTCGGGGTGGAGCTGCCGCTCGAGGAGGTGCCGATCGTGCAGAAGCGGGCCGTCGAGATCGCCCGGCGCAACGCGACGCCGGTCATCGTCGCGACCCAGGTGCTCGAGTCGATGATCGAGAACTCGCGGCCCACCCGGGCCGAGGCCAGCGACTGCGCGAACGCGGTCCTCGACGGTGCCGACGCGATCATGCTCTCCGGCGAGACGAGCGTCGGTGCGTGGCCGATCGAGGCCGTGCGCACGATGGCACGGATCATCGAGAACATCGAGGAGCACGGTCTGGACCGCATCCCGCCCCTCGGCAGCCGCCCGCACACGACAGGCGGCGCGGTGACGATGGCCGCCGTGGAGGTCGGGGAGCTGCTCGACGTGAAGTACCTCGTCACCTTCACCGTCTCGGGTGACTCCGCCAAACGCCTGGCCCGGCTCCGATCCAAACTGCCGATGCTCGCCTTCACCCCGGAGCCGTCCACCCGCTCCCAGCTGGCGCTCGTGTGGGGCATCGAGACCTACCTCGTCCCGATGGCCGTGCACACCGACCAGATGGCCATGCAGGTGGACCAGTCACTGCTCTCCTCCGGGCGGTGCCAGGAGGGCGACCGGGTGATCATCGTCGCCGGCTCACCACCGGGCATACCGGGATCGACGAACGCCCTTCGGGTGCACCGGATCGGCGACGCGAAGAACCGCGTCGCGCCGGCCTACGAGGACCTGTCCCGCTGAGCGGCTCCGGTATGCTGACCGCCGCACCGCCGGGGTGGTGGAAGGGCAGACACGGGGCACTCAAAATGCTCTGGCCGCAAGGTCGTGCGGGTTCGAATCCCGCTCCCGGCACCCGCTGTCCCGCAGCCGGTAGCCTGTGCCCATGACCGAGCCAGTGACCGGGCCCATGGCGCCGGAGCGGGCCACCCAGACAGCCACTGCCACCCGGTTGCGGGTGCTCGTCGCGGAGGACGAGGCGCTGATCCGGCTCGACCTGGCCGAGATGCTCACCGAGGCCGGCTACGACGTGGTGGGGCAGGCGAGCAACGGCGAGCAGGCGCTGGACATGGCGCGGGAGCTGGCGCCGGACGTCGTCATGATGGACGTCAAGATGCCCGTGCTCGACGGCATCAGTGCCGCTGAGCGCATCGGCAAGGAGCGGATCGCACCGGTCGTCATGGTGACCGCCTTCAGCCAGAAGGCGCTCGTCGAGCAGGCCCGCGACGCGGGCGTCATGGCCTATGTCGTCAAGCCCTTCACCCAGGCCGACCTCCCTCCCGCGATCGACATCGCCCGGTCCCGGTGGACCGAGTTGCAGACCCTGGAGCGCGACATCGCCGACCTCGGCGAACGGCTCGAGACGCGCAAGGCCGTCGAGCGGGCCAAGGGCATCCTCATGACCCAGCTGAAGCTCAGCGAGGGGGACGCGTTCCGGTGGCTGCAGAAGACGGCGATGGACCGTCGCATCGGCATGCGCGAGGTGGCCCGGGCGGTCATCGAGGGTATGCCGGGGGGACGGGCGCCGTGAGCCCGGCAGGCAGCAGGGCTGGGTTCAGCGCAGGGCGCCCACCGCTGCGGTGAGCAGCGGGGCGACCAGCAGCGCCGGCAGCATGTCGCCGACCGGCACGTCGCGGATCCTCAGCAGCCGCAACCCGATTCCTACCAGCAGGAGGCCGCCGGTGGCGGTCAGCGCTGCGACGTGCGCCTGGGGCAGCACGTTGCCGAGCAGCACCCCCACCACGGTCAGCGAACCCTGGACCACGGCGACGGAGACCGCGGACACCAGCACCCCGGCGCCGAAGGACGAGGCGAAGGCCATGGCCGCGAAACCGTCGAGCACGGACTTGAGGGTCAGCTGCTCGATCCCCCGGCCGAGGCCGTCCGAGAGGCTGCCGAGGATCGTCAGCGGGCCGACGCAGAAGAGCAGCGAGGCACTGAGCCAACCCTCGATGAATCGTTCCCGGCCGGGTGTCCCGACGGTGGCGGCCCGGGGAGCGCGGCGGGACATGCGCCCATGGACCAGTGCAGCGAGACCCTCGAGCCGGTCCTCGAGCCGCAGCAGCGAGCCCGCCAAGCCGCCGACCACGAGGGAGCCGAGCACGACGAGCACGGGAACACCCGTCCCCACGGCCGCCCGCAGCGCCGGGTCGGTCACGCTGACACACGACAGGCCGGCCACGAGCAGGGTGACGAGCCCGAGGCAGTCGGTGACGACCGAGCGGGTGCGTGTCGGGAACCGATGACCCACCGCCATCCCGAGGAGACCGCCGACCAGGACCGCCGCCACGTTGATGACCGTGCCGAGGCCTGGGATTGCGGGGTTCACGCCGCCAACCATATGGGTTCCCCGTACCCCCTTCCCGTGCCGGTGCTACGGTCCTAGAGTCATGGTGGCAGCGGCGGGGGCTGCCCCCCGATCGTCGTTCTGGACGCCCGCCTTGACCGCCCGATGACCTCAGGAGGCTGTAGTGCCACGTCCACTGGTATCCGTCCGGCGCGTCGACGAGACCCTGCGCCCAGCCCTGACCGAGCTGTGGGTCAGCAACCGGGTGGACTCGGGCACCACGCCCGAGGCCGCCAACCGGATGGTCGCCGACGGCTCGGTGGCGTCCGCACTGGACCGCACGGAGGTCTGCGCCTTCGTCGCCCTCGCCGACGAGGAACCAGTGGGCTACGTCGTGCTGTCGGACAGCACCGTGAACGCCCTCGTGGACACCCCCTGCGTGGCCATCGACCAGCTGTTCGTCGTGCCGGAGTCACGACGGCACGGGGTGGCTCGTCAGCTGCTCGCGGCGGCGGCGAGCTATGCGCACCGGATCGGGGCGGACCAGATCGCCAGCAACGTGCCCTCGCACATCCGCGACGCGAACCGCTTCTTCGCCCGGCTCGGCTTCACCCCGACGGTGGTGCGCCGGGTGACGACGACCGACGCCCTGCACCGCAAGCTGGCGGGCAGCCGGGTCCCGCGGCACTCCCTCGAGCAGGTCCTCCAGCGCCGACGGACCGCCCGTGTCCGCGCGGCACACCGAGCCTCAGCCTAAGCGCTCCTGCCGGAGGCCGCCCCTCACGGCCCCCCGCCACTACCCAGCGTCCTGCCGCCACTACCCGGCGGGAGCCCGGTCCCGCAGCAGGCAGGTGATCCGGGACGTGCAGACGCGCCGGTCCGTCTCGTCTCTGATGATGACCTCGTAGGACACCAGGGTGCGGCCGACGCTCAGCGGGGTGGCCGTCCCGGTGACCCGACCGGTCCGCGCCGCGCGGTGGTGCGTGGCGTTGATGTCCAGACCCACGGCCACCTGGCCCTCGCCCGCATGCAGCAGCGCACCGATCGAGCCGAGCGTCTCCGCGAGGACGACCGACGCGCCCCCGTGCAGCAGGCCGTACGGCTGAGTGTTGCCCTCGACCGGCATCCTGGCGACGAGGCGCTCCCGGCTGATCTCGAGGTACTCGATCCCCATGCGCTCGGCCAGCGTGCCGGCGCTGGCCTCGGCCATCTCGCGGAGCAGGTCACGCTCCTGGCGCGGCGGGTCGGGCTGGTGGCCCAAAGATTCCTCCCCGTGCATGCCGGCGGCCGCCGGTCCGGTCGCCGCCCGGTCGCCGGTCCGGTCGCCGTCGGCGCTGGGGCCTAGGCTGCCATACGTGAGCCGCCTCCTCCTGCTCGACGGTCACTCGCTGGCCTACCGGGCGTTCTTCGCCCTCCCGGCGGAGAACTTCTCGACGAGGACGGGCCAGCACACCAATGCCGTCTACGGCTTCACCTCGATGCTCATCAACGTCCTGCGGGACGAGGACCCGACCCACGTCGCCGTCGCGTTCGACGTGTCCCGGCAGACCTTCCGGATGGCGGAGTACGCCGACTACAAGGCGGGGCGGTCCGCGACGCCCCCGGAGCTCAGCGGCCAGATCCCGCTGCTGCGCGAGGTCCTCGACGCGCTGCGGATCCGCCACGTCGAGAGCGTCGGCTACGAGGCGGACGACGTGATCGCCACCCTGGCCACGCGGGCCGTCGCGGAGGGCATGGACGTGCTCATCTGCTCGGGCGACCGTGACGCACTGCAGCTGGTCTCGGACCACGTCACCCTCCTCTACCCGCGCAAGGGGGTCTCGGACCTGGCCCGGATGACCCCTGATGCGGTGCAGGACAGGTACGGCCTGCCCCCCGAGCGCTACAGCGACCTCGCCGCACTCGTGGGGGAGTCCTCCGACAACCTTCCCGGGGTTCCGGGAGTCGGACCGAAGACCGCCGCCAAGTGGATCAACCAGTACTCCGACCTGGCCGGCGTCGTCGCCCACGTCGACCAGATCGGGGGCAAGGCCGGCGACTCCCTGCGGGCGCACCTCGCCGGCGTGCTGCGCAACCGGCGCCTGAACCAGCTCGTCCGCGACCTCGACCTCGGGGTCGACATCCACGAGCTGGAACGGCAGACCTGGGACCGCGAGAAGGTCCACACGGTGTTCGACGGCCTCGAGTTCCGGGTGCTGCGCGAGCGGCTCTTCGCGACGCTCGAACCGGTCACGCTCGAGGCCGAGTCGGGATTCGACGTGGCCGGGGCAACGCTCGACAGCGCCGGCGTGCCGGAGTGGCTCGCCGAGCACGCGGGGCCTGGGGACCGCGTCGGCGTCCACGTCCTCGGCTCGTGGGCGCGCGGCACCGGGGACGTGCGGGCCCTCGCCGTCGCCTCGGCCGGTGGCTCGGCGGCATACATCGACGTGCCCGGGCTGGACGAGGAGGCTGAGCAGTCGGTGGCGGCCTGGCTCGGCGACCCGGGCCGGCCCAAGGCCATGCACGACGCCAAGGGACCGGAACAGGCGCTGGCCGCGCGGGGATGGACGCTCGCGGGACTGACCAGCGACACGGCCCTCGCCGCGTACCTCGTCAAGCCGGACCAGCGTGCCTACGACCTCGGTGACCTCGCGCTGCGGATGCTGCGCCGCGAGCTGCGGAACGACACCGCCCCGGGCGGGCAGGCGATGCTCGACTTCGAGGACGGCGACGGCGCCGCCGCGCAGGTCGCCATGGTCACGGCCCGCGCGGTGCTCGAGCTGGCCGACGCCTACGACGACGAGCTCGAGCGCACCGGGGGCACCGAGCTGCTCCGCGCGGTCGAGCTGCCCCTTGTCGACGTGCTGGCCGGCATGGAGCGGGCGGGCATCGCCGTCGACCTCCCGCGGCTGACCGCCCTGGAGGCCGACTTCGCCGCCACGGTGCACGGGGCGCAGCAGGACGCGTGGGACGCCATCGGTGGCGAGCAGATCAACCTCGGCTCGCCGAAGCAGCTGCAGACGGTGCTGTTCGACACCTTGGGCATGCCGAAGACCAAGCGCACCAAGACCGGCTGGACCACGGACGCCGACGCGCTGGGGGAGCTCTACGCGATCCGGGAGCACCCCTTCCTCGAGGCGCTGCTGCGCCACCGGGACGCCTCGCGGCTGCGCTCGACGGTGGAGGGGCTGATCAAGTCGGTCGCCGACGACGGTCGCATCCACACGACCTACATCCAGACGATCGCGGCGACCGGCCGGCTCAGCTCGACCGACCCCAACCTCCAGAACGTCCCGATCCGCACCGAGGAGGGGCGCCGCATCCGGGAGATGTTCGTCGTCGGGGACGGCTACGAGTCCCTCATGTCGGCTGACTACAGCCAGATCGAGATGCGGGTGATGGCGCACCTGTCGGGCGACGACGGGCTCATCGAGGCGTTCCGGACGGGGGAGGACCTGCACCGCTACGTCGGCGCCAAGGTCTTCCGCGTCCCGGTGGGAGAGGTGACCCCCGCGATGCGCTCCAAGGTCAAGGCGATGTCCTACGGCCTGGCCTACGGCCTCTCGGCCTTCGGCCTGTCCAGGCAGCTGGGCATCGGGACCGGCGAGGCCAAGGAGCTGATGGACGAGTACTTCCTGCGGTTCGGGGAGGTGCGCGACTACCTGCACGACCTCGTCGGCGAGGCGCGGCGCACCGGGTACACCGCAACGATGCTCGGCCGCCGTCGCTACCTCCCGGACCTCACGTCCGACAACCGGCAACGCCGAGAGATGGCTGAGCGGATGGCCCTGAACGCACCCATCCAGGGGTCGGCCGCCGACATCGTCAAGGTCGCCATGCTCCGCGTCGAGCGAGCGCTCGGCGAGGCCGGGGCGAAGTCGCGGATGCTCCTGCAGGTGCATGACGAGCTGGTCCTCGAGATCGCCGCGGGGGAGCGCGACGACCTCGAGGAGCTGGTCCGCCGCGAGATGGGCCAGGCGGTCGTCATGGACGTGCCCCTCGACGTCAGCATCGGCCTCGGCCGCTCCTGGCACGACGCGGCGCACTGAGAGCCAGCCCGGGTATGCCGGGCAGCCAGCCCGGGTGCCCACCGGGCAACCCCGGGCGGAGGATGCCGGGCGCACCCCGGTGCACCCCGGCGCACCTCGCGCGCCGCCGTGCGGGCCCTCACCCCACGTCGGTCTCGTCGAGGTCGGCGATGAGCGCCTCGAGCAGCGTTGCCAGCGTGGCCCGCTGCCTGGCTGAGAGCGGCGCCAGCACGTCGGACTCGACCATGTCCGACTCCTGGATGGCCGCCTTGAAGGTGAGCCATCCCTCTTCGGTGATGGTGACGAACACCCGGGTCCGGTTGCCCGGGTCGGCGCGGCGCTCGATGAGCCCGCGAGCGGCCATCCGGTCGAGCCGGTGCGTCATCGACGAGGCAGCCACGCTGCTGGCCTCCGCGAGCTGGCTCGGAG
>JBPCOG010000381.1:0-2878 GCA_051000455.1 Lapillicoccus sp.
GCCTGGATCGACACGTCGAGGGCCGAGACCGGCTCGTCGGCGATGATCAGCTTCGGCTCCACGGCGAGCGCCCTGGCGATGCCGATGCGCTGGCGCTGGCCGCCGGAGAACTCGGAGGGGAAGCGGTTGATGTGCTCGGGGTTGAGCCCGACGAGCTCGAGCAGGTCCTGGGCCCGGGCCTTCTCCCTGCCCTTGGCCAGCCCGTGCACCCGCAGCGGCGTGCCGAGGATGTTGCCCACCGTGTGCCGGGGGTTCAGCGACGAGTACGGGTCCTGGAAGATCATCTGGATCTCCCGGCGCAGCGGGCGCAGCTCGCGCTCACGCATCGTCGCGATCTCCTGCCCCCGGTACCTGATCGACCCCGACGTGGGCCGGTCCAGGCGGGTGAGCAGCCGCGACGTCGTCGACTTGCCACAGCCGGACTCCCCGACGAGACCCAGCGTCTGGCCCTCCCGGAGGGAGAAGGAGATGTCGTCGACGGCCTTGACCGTCGCCCGGGTCATCGACAGACCCTGCGCCTCGCGGACGGCGAAGTACTTGACGAGGTGCTCCACCTCGAGCAGCGCAGCGCCGCCCGAGCGGTCGCGGCGGGCGGGGGCGGCCGCGCCGGCGACCCGGTCGGCGGCTCCCGCGCCGGGACCGGACCGGTCGGCGTCCCTGACCGTCATGCGGTCCCCTCCCGCTGCCTCAGCTCGGTCGCCGTCTGCTCGTTGAGCACCTCCTGCGGGTCCGGCAGGTGGCACCGGGACTGGCGCCCGTTGGTGAGGGTCCGCAGCTCCGGCAGGGTGGTGACGCAGGCGTCACCCGGCACGAGGGGCCGGAAGGTGCACCGGGGGTGGAACGAGCACCCCGACGGGAGGTGGACCAGGCTGGGCGGCACGCCGCGGATCGCCTTGAGCTCGTCGACCTCGTCCGAGGTGGAGGGCAGGCTCTGGAGCAGCCCGTAGGTGTAGGGGTGGTTCGGCGCGGCGAGCACGTCCCTGGCGAGGCCGCGCTCGACGGCGCGCCCGGCATACATCACGAGGATGTCGTCGGCGACCTCGGCGACCACCGCGAGGTCGTGGGTGATGAGGATGACCGCGGAGCCGAACTCCTTCTGCAGGTCCTTGATGAGGTCGAGGATCTGGGCCTGGACCGTCACGTCGAGGGCGGTCGTCGGCTCGTCGGCGATGAGCAGCTGCGGGTCGTTGACGAGGCCGAGGGCGATCATCGCGCGCTGGCGCATCCCGCCGGAGAACTCGTGCGGGAACTGCCTGGCGCGTCCCTGGGGGTTGGGGATGCCGACGAGCTCGAGCATCTCCACGGCCCGCTTCTGGGCGACGGCCCTGGAGACGCTGTGGTGGGCGAGGTAGGCCTCGGCGACCTGCCGGCCCACCCGGTAGAACGGGTGCAGGGAGGACTGCGGGTCCTGGAAGACCATGGCCACCTTGCGGCTGCGCAGCCCGCGCATCGTCGCCTCGGAGGCACCGACGATCTCCTGGCCGTCGAGCTTGACGCTCCCGGTGATGAGGCTGCGCTTGGCGTTGTGCAGGCCCAGCACCGTCATCGAGGACACCGACTTGCCGGAGCCGGACTCGCCGACGATGGCCAGCGTTCGACCGAGACGGGCCTCGTAGGTGAGGTCCTGCACGGCGTTGACCGGGCCCTCGTCGCTCGGGAAGCGCACGGTGAGGTCCTTGACCCGCAGCACCACCTCCCCCATCGGGGCTTCCTCGATGACGACCTTCTGCGGCGCGGGGGCTGCCGGGTTGAGGCTCACGAGAGCCGCACCCGCGGGTCGATGACCGAGTACATGATGTCGACGAGCAGGTTCATCAGCACGACGATGACCGCGGACATCAGCACCGCGCCCATGATGATGGGCAGGTCGTCGAGGAACAGCGAGACGATGGCAAGCCGGCCCATCCCGTCGAGACCGAAGATCTGCTCCGTGATGAGGGTGCCGGACAGCAGCGCCGCCATGTCGAGCCCGAGGATCGTCGCGACGGGGCTGATCGCCGCCCGGAGCGCGTGCCGGTAGACGACGGCCCGCTCGGTGATGCCCTTGGAGCGGCCGGTGCGCACGTAGTCCTGCGCGAGGGAGTCGACCATCTGCGCGCGGGTGTAGCGCACGTAGGACGTGGCCGTGACGAGGCCGAGGATGATGGCCGGGGCGATCATCCCGATGACCCACGGCAGCACGCCGTCCGAGAACGAGGCCGCGCGGGGCAGGATCGGGTTGAGGATGGTCAGGTAGAGGGCGAAGAGCAGCGCGACGATGTAGTACGGGATCGCCCCGAAGCTCTGCGAGAAGCCGACGACGAAGCGGTCCGTCCTCGACCCCCGGCGCCGGGCCGCGAAGACCCCCGTCGTCACCCCCACCGAGAGGAAGACGACCATCGCGAGCACGGCGAGCATCGCCGTGGTCGGGAACCGGCTGAAGACCTCGGACTTGACCTCCCGGTGGCTGCGGAACGAGTAGCCGAGGCACGGGGCGGCACACTGCCTGATGTTGCCGCCGTCGGCGACCTCCCGCCCGACGAACAGCCCCTTGAAGTACTCGGCGAACTGCTCGGTCACGGGTCGGTCGAGCTTCATCGTGCGCCGGATCTCCACCAGCTTGGACTGGTCGCAGCGCAGCTCCCCGCAGAGGGACTGCGCCGGGTCCGCCGGACCCGCGAAGAAGAGCATGAAGGTCGCCACCAGGGTGACGAGGACGACGCTGACCGCCAGCGCGAGGCGCCGCATGATGTAGATGAGCATGCCGTCCTCACCAGGGTGGTTGTTGTCTCGAGCCGGGGGGGGGGGGGGGGGGGGGGGGGGGGGGAAACACCACCCCCCCGCCGTCCCTCCTTTCGTCGGAGAGCGGACCCCCGTCCACTCGCAACGAGGCCATAAA
>JBPCOG010000366.1:0-3030 GCA_051000455.1 Lapillicoccus sp.
TGACCGGATCATGCCACCTCGTCCGGGCCGGGGAAGTCCGCGAACCACAGCTTCGTGTCGCCGTAGCGCCGCTCCCCCGCGGCGTCGAGACCGGCCGGCCAGCGTGGCCGCGGCGACCTTCCGGAGCGCTCGACGACGACGAGGGCGTCCGGGCGCAGCCAGCGGTGGATCACGAGCAGGGCCAGCACGTCCGCGAGCGCGTCCTCGGTGACGGCGTACGGGGGGTCGAGGAAGACCAGGCTCACCCTCGGCTCGTCGGGCGGGGACGATCGCGCCAGCAGGACCCGCTCCACCCGCTCGGCGCGGACCTGGACACCCGCCAGGCCGAGTGCCGCCGCGTTCGCCCGAGCCACCGTCGCGGCGCCCCGGTCGGACTCCACCAGCGTCACCGTCTCGGCCCCTCGGCTCGCTGCCTCCAGGCCCAGGGCGCCGGACCCGGCATACAGGTCGAGCACGTTGGCGCCCGCGAGCACGTCGAGGTGCTCGAGCCGCGCGAACAGCGCCTCCCGCACCCGGTCGGACGTCGGGCGCGTCCCCGGCCCGGTCGGAGTCTGCAGCCGGCGGCCACCGGCCACACCGCCGATGATCCGCGTCACCTGCTCAACCGCGTTCCAGGTATGCCGCCTGCTCCTCGTCCAGGGCCGCCGTCACCCTCGCGTGCAGGTCGGGGTGAGCCGCCAGCTCAGGATCCTCGGCGACCAGGGCGAAGGCGTCCTCGCGGGCCTGCTCGATGAGCAGCTCGTCGCGCAGCAGCCGGAGCAGCTTCAGCGACGAGCGGCCGCCGCTCTGCCTGGCCCAGAGGACGTCCCCCTCACGGCGCTGCTCCAGGTCGAGCCGGGCGAGCACGAAGCCGTCGGACGTCGCCGCGACAGCCTGGAGCCGCTCGAGCGACGAGGGCGAGTCGACGCCACTCATCAGCAGGCACAGCCCGGGGGCGGAGCCGCGGCCCACCCGGCCGCGTAGCTGGTGCAGCTGGGAGACGCCGAACCGCTCCGCGTCGAGGATCACCATCACCGTGGCGTTGGCCACGTCGACGCCCACCTCGATCACGGTCGTCGCGACGAGCACGTCGACCTCCCCCCGGGAGAACGCCTGCATCCTCGCGTCCTTCGCCTCCGCGCCCATCCGGCCGTGCAGCATCTCGACGCGCAGCGAGGCGAGGTGCGGGTCGGCCCGCAGCTGTTCGGTCACGGCATACACGCTCTGCAGCTCGGCGGCCGGCTCGTCCTGGACGAGGTAGAGCTGGCTCTCCTCGTCCGACGTGTCCGTCGCCGCGGGGACCGCCGGGGCGCCCGCCGTCGGGGAGCTCGGCGCGTCGGTGCCCAAGGCGAGGGTGTCGGCGGCCGGCGGCTCGCCGATCCGCGGGCACACGACGTAGGCCTGGTGGCCCCTCGCGACCTCCTCGGCGACCCGGGCCCAGGTCCGGTCGACCCAGCGTGGGCTGCTCGCGGCGACGACATGGGTTGCGATCGGCGCGCGCCCGCTCGGCAGCTCGGTCAGGGTCGAGGTCTCCATGTCGCCGAACACCGTCATCGCGACGGTCCGCGGGATGGGTGTGGCGGTCATGACGAGGACGTGGGGGGGGACCTTTCCCTTGCCCCGCAAGGCGTCCCGCTGCTCGACCCCGAACCTGTGCTGCTCGTCGACCACGACGAGCGCGAGGTCGAAGAACTCGACGTGCTCCTGGATCAGCGCGTGCGTGCCGATGACGAGCCCGGCCTCACCGGTCACCGCCGCGTTGAGGGCAGCGCGCCGGGCTGCGGCCGTCTGGCTCCCGGTCAGCAGGACCACCCTCGTCCCGACGTCGGCGCCGCCGAGCATCCCGCGCTCGGCGAGGTCACCGAGCATCGAGGTGATCGAGCGGTGGTGCTGGGCGGCGAGCACCTCCGTCGGGGCGAGCAGCGCGCTCTGCCCTCCGGAGTCGATCGCGGTGAGCATCGCACGCAGCGCCACGACGGTCTTGCCGGACCCCACCTCGCCCTGCAGGAGGCGGTGCATCGGACGGTTTCGGGCGAGCTCCCGCTGCAGCTGCTCCCCGACCTCACGCTGGCCCCGGGTGAGCTCGAACGGCAGCCGAGCGTCGAACGCTGCCAGCAGGCCCCCGGGGCGGGGTTCGCGGGCCGCCGTGCGCACCGACTCCGCGGCCCGGCGGCGCTGGGCGAGGATCGTCTGCAGGATGAAGGCCTCGTCGTAGCGCAGGCGACGGCGGCCCACCCCGGCGTCGGCGAACGACGTCGGACGGTGGAGCAGCTCGATCGCGGTCGCCCGGTCCGCCAGGGAGCGTCTGCGCAGGATGTCGGCGGGGACCGGGTCCGTCACCGAGGCCACCGTGTCGAGCGCCTGCCGGACCGCCTTGCGGATCCTCCAGGTGTGGATCTTGCCGGTCGAGGAGTAGATGGGGATGAGGTGCTGCTGGTAGTCCGCCACCGTGCTGGCACCGTCGTCCTCGAACAGCTCGTACTCCGGGTGCGTCAGCTGCCACCGGCCGCCGTAGCGCCCGAGCGTGCCGGCGAACAGCCCGCGGCGGCCGGCGGTCAGCCGGCTGTCATGGCCCCAGGCGCTGAAGAAGGTGACGTCCAGCTCGTGGGTCCCGTCGGTGACGACCGCCGTGAGCATCGTCTTCCGCGGCTGGTTGCGCATCGCTCGTTTCGTCGCCCTGCGGACCTCGGCGACGACGACGACGTCCTCCCCGTCCTCGAGCTCGCCCAGGTCGGTGAGGGTCCCTGGCTCGAGGTAGCGCCGGGGTGCGTACTCGAGCAGGTCGCCCACCGTCTCGAGGCCACGGTTCGCGGCCAGCGTCCTCGCCGCGGCGGGGCCGACGACCTTGGCGAGCGGCGAGGTCTCGGTGAGGGTGTGCAGCAGCGCGAGGCGACGACCGGCCATCTCACTCCAGCCCGACGAGCAACGAGTAGACCGGCTGCCCACCGTGGATCGTCGTGACCTCGAGGTCGCGGCGGCGGGCACGGGCAGCGGCAGCGACCGACTCGGCGAGACCCGTCGGTGCGTCAGCGCCGCTGACGAGGGTCAGCA
>JBPCOG010000357.1:0-3581 GCA_051000455.1 Lapillicoccus sp.
CGACTACGCGCGGGGAGCGCTCGACGCGACGGAGACGGCCCTGCTGCAGGAGTCGATGGCGCTCGCCCTGTCGACGGGGACATGGTCCGTCGCCGACGTCGCGCTGGTCGACGACCTCGCCGCCCGCATCGGCCCGGTGCAGGACGTCCCTGCCGAGGAGCGCGGCTTCTACGAGATCGAGCAGATCGAGGACCTCGACAACCCGGGGGCCCGCAAGATCCAGCGGGCCGGTGCCCCGCGCCAGTGGGGCCCTGGTTACGAGGTCACCCCGGACGACGCCCGGGAACGGTTGCTGCTGAAGCGGATCGGCCGCGCCGAGGAGTACGCGCATGTGCTCGTCGACGAGGCGCAGGACCTCTCCCCGATGCAGTGGCGGATGCTCGGCAGGCGCGGTCGCTACGCCTCCTGGACCGTCGTCGGCGACGCGGCGCAGAGCTCCTGGCCGGACCCGGCCGACTCATCCGCCGCCCGTGACGACGCATTCGGGTCGCAGGAGCGCCGCCTGTTCCACATGGCCACCAACTACCGGAACGCCCGGGAGATCTTCGACTATGCGGCTGGGGTGATCCTGCGGCACGTCCCCGACGCCGACATCCCGACCGCCGTGCGGGAGACCGGCGTGGTCCCGATGGAGCGTCCGCTCGGTGCCGACGTCGCGGCGTCCGTCCGCTCGGCGGTCCAGGACCTGCTCGGGGAGGTCGAGGGTCCGATCGCCGTCATCACGCCCGCCCGCCACCACAGCCGCCTGGCCGCGATGGTGGACCTCGCCAGCGGCCGGGTGCAGGTGATCGACCCCATGTCGACCAAGGGCCTTGAGTACGACGCCACCGTCATCGTCGACCCCGACGCGATCACCGCCGAGTCGCCCGGCGGGGTGCGGGTGCTCTATGTCGCGATGACGAGGGCTGCCCACCGGATGACCGTCCTGCGCCCCGAGTGACGGCGGCGTCAGCCCCGGAGCGGATACCGCTCGATGATCGCGTCCCTGCCGGGACCGACGCCGATCGCCGAGATCCGCGCGCCGATGAGCTGCTCGAGCCGCTCCACGTAGCGCCGGGCGTTCGTCGGCAGGGCGTCGAAGGAGCGGACGGCCGAGATGTCCTCCCACCATCCGTCGAGCTGCTCGTAGACCGGCCTCGCGTGGTGCACGTCTGACTGGTTGACCGGCATCTCCTCGTGGCGCACCCCGTCGACGTCGTAGGCGACGCAGATCGGGACCTGGGCCAGCCCGGTCAGCACGTCGAGCTTCGTGACGACGAAGTCGGTGACCCCGTTGACGCGGGTGGCGTACCTCCCGACGACGGCGTCGACCCACCCGCAGCGGCGCGGCCGGCCGGTGGTCGTGCCGTACTCCACCCCCGTCTTGCGCAGGAACTCCCCGAGGTCGTCGTGCAGCTCCGTGGGAAACGGACCCTCACCGACCCGGGTGGAGTAGGCCTTGAGGATGGCGATCACCCGGTCCACCCGGGTCGGCGGGACGCCCGAGCCGGTGCACGCGCCCCCAGCCGTAGCGCTCGAGGAGGTGACGAACGGGTACGTCCCGAAGTCGACGTCGAGCATCGTCGCCTGCCCCGCCTCGAGCAGCACGGTCCGTCCCTCGTCGAGGGCTCTGCCGAGCAGCAGCGTCGTGTCGGTGACCAGGGGACGCAACCGCTCGGCATACTGCAGGAGCTCGAGTACCACGTCGTCGACCCCGATGGCGCGGCGGTTGTAGATCTTGGCGAGGACCTGATTCTTGAACGCGAGCGCCGCCTCGACCTTCTGGCGCAGGATCTTCTCGTCGAAGACGTCCTGCACCCGGATGCCGGTGCGGGACATCTTGTCGGCGTAGGTCGGGCCGATGCCGCGGCCGGTGGTCCCGATCCTGCGCGAGCCGAGGAAGCGCTCCGTGACCTTGTCGAGGACCCGGTTGTAGGCCGGGATGAGGTGGGCGTTGGCGCTGACGACGAGGCGGGAGGTGTCGATGCCACGCGCCTCGAGGTCGTCGATCTCGCCGAAGAGGACCTCGAGGTCGATGACGACGCCGTTGCCGATGACGGGGACGCAGCCGGGGGTGAGGATGCCCGACGGGAGCAGGTGCAGGGCGTACCTCTCACCGTTGATGACGATCGTGTGACCGGCGTTGTTGCCCCCGTTGAACTTGACGACGTAGTCGACGCTGCTGCCGAGCAGGTCCGTCGCCTTGCCCTTGCCTTCGTCGCCCCACTGGGCGCCGACGAGCACGATTGCCGGCATACCGGCCGCCTTCCGTTGCTGGTGGACCGCGCGCAAGGCTACCGGGCGTGGGCGCGGGTCCCCGGGGGGCAGGCGTGGTGCCGGCCCGGCCCGACCACCGCTCTAGAGACCCAGGGCGTCCGCGGCCTCCCGGGAGGACTCGCGCAGGAAGGACGAGCAGCGCGCCTCCTCGGCCTGCTCGCCGACGGCCCCGGCCGCGCGGGCCAGCGCCGCGAGCGCCCGGAGAAAGCCCCGGTTCGGCACGTGGGACCACGGCACCGGGCCCTGCCCCCGCCACCCCGCCCGGCGCAGGGCGTCAAGTCCCCGGTGGTAGCCGGTCCGCGCGAAGGCGTACCCCTCGACCGGCCGGTCGGCCTCCAGCGCCTCTTCGGCGAGGACGGCCCAGGCCAGGGACGACGACGGGTATGCCGCGGCGACGGCCAGCGCCGGCTCCCCGCCGGCCAGCCGCTCGGCCCCGGGGTCCTGCGGAAGGCGGGTCTCCGGCATACCGAGCAGGTTGTCCGTCACTGGTGCGTCCCTGCCGAGCGCAGGTTCTCGCAGGCCTCGACGACCCTGGCCGCCATGCCGGCCTCGGCCTCCCGGCCCCAGGCGCGCGGGTCGTACTGTTTCTTGTTGCCGACGTCGCCGTCGACCTTGAGGACACCGGCGTAGTTGGTGAACATGAAGCCGGCGGCGGGGCGGGTGAACGCGTACTGCGTGTCGGTGTCGACGTTCATCTTGACGACGCCGAAGTCGACGGCCGCCGAGATCTCCTCGGCGAGCGAGCCGGAACCACCGTGGAAGACGAGGTCGAGCGGCTTGGCGTCGTCGGGGAGGCCCTTCTCCTTGGTGATCGCCTGCTGGGCCCGCTGGAGGATCTCGGGGCGCAGTTTGACGTTGCCGGGCTTGTAGACACCGTGGACGTTGCCGAAGGTCAGCGCCGTCAGGTAGCGGCCGTTCTCGCCGAGCCCGAGGGCGGCCGCAGTCTGCAGGGCGTCCTCGGGCGTCGTGTAGAGCTTCTCGTCGATCGCGCCCTCGACGCCGTCCTCTTCGCCGCCGACGACGCCGATCTCGACCTCGAGGATGACGTTGGCTGCCTTGCACAGCGCGAGCAGGTCCCTGGCGATCTCGAGGTTCTCTTCGAGGGGGACGGCCGACCCGTCCCACATGTGCGATTGGAACCAGGGGAGGCCGCCGTCGCCGACCCGCTCGGCCGACGCGGCGAGCAGGGGACGGACGAAGCCGTCGAGCTTGTCCTTGGGGCAGTGGTCGGTGTGCAGCGCGATGTGCACGTCGTACCCCTTGGCGACCTCCTCCGCGTAGGCCGCCAGGGCCAGCGAACCGGTGACCATGTTCTTGACCGAGGA
>JBPCOG010000182.1:0-1755 GCA_051000455.1 Lapillicoccus sp.
TGGTCGGTGACGTACTTGTTGACCTCGGCGACCACTCGCATCGCCTCCGTGATCGCCTGTCGCTGCCGGTGCCTGGCGATGAGCCCGCCAACCGTGTCGAACCCGGCCCGCACCGACGCGAGGAGCGACTCGTCCTGCTCGCTGAGCCGTCCCGCAGCGGGGATCTCGCCGAAGCCCTTGGCGATCATCGAGGCGGTGCGGTTGACGAGGTTGCCCCACCCAGCGACGAGCTCGCTGTTGTTGCGCTGGACGAACTCCGCCCACGTGAAGTCGGCGTCCTGGTTCTCCGGGCCGGCCGCCGAGATGAAGTAGCGCAGCGCGTCGGGCTGGTAGCGGGAGAGCACGTCCCGCACGTGGATGACGACCGCCTTGGACGAGGAGAACTTGCGCCCCTCCATGGTCAGGTACTCGGAGGAGACGACCTCGGTGGGCAGGTTGAGCACGCCGTACTGTCCCGGGGCACCGCCCTTGTCTCCCTTGCCGGCATACCCGAGCAGCTCGGCCGGCCAGATCTGGGCGTGGAAGGTGATGTTGTCCTTGCCCATGAAGTAGTAGGTCAGCGCGCTGGGATCGTTCCACCACTCCCGCCAGCGCTCCGGATCCCCGCGCCGACGGGCCCACTCGATCGACGCGGAGAGGTAGCCGATGACCGCGTCGAACCACACGTAGAGCCGCTTGGTGGGCTCGTCACGCCACCCGTCGAGGGGCACGGGGATCCCCCAGTCGATGTCCCGGGTCATCGTCCGCGGCTTGATCTCGTCGAGGATGTTCTGGCTGAACCGGATGACGTTGGGCCGCCAGGTACCCGAGGCCTCGCGCTCGTCGAGCCACTCCCCCAGCGCCCCCGCGAGCGCGGGCAGGTCGAGGAAGAAGTGCTGCGTCTCGACGAAGAGGGGTGTCTCGCCGTTGATCCGGGACCGGGGGTTGATCAGGTCGGTGGGGTCGAGCTGGTTCCCGCACGTGTCGCACTGGTCGCCGCGGGCGTCGGACGCCCCGCAGATCGGGCAGGTGCCCTCGATGTACCGGTCCGGCAGGGTGCGGCCCGTCGACGGCGAGACCGCGCCCTTGGTCGTCCGCTCGACCATGTAGCCGTTGCGGTGCACGGTCGAGAACATCTCCTGCACGACGGTGTAGTGGTTGACCGTTGTGGTCCGGGTGAACAGGTCGTAGGACAGCCCGAGCGCCACGAGGTCCTCGACGATGACCCGGTTGTTCACGTCCGCGAGCTCCCGCGGTGACACCCCGGCGGCGTCGGCGGCGACGAGGATCGGGGTCCCGTGCTCGTCGGTGCCCGAGACCATCAGCACCTCGTGCCCCGCCATCCGCATGTACCGGCTGAACACGTCGGACGGCACGCCGAAACCGGCGACGTGGCCGATGTGGCGGGGCCCGTTGGCGTACGGCCAGGCGACGGCGGACAGGACCTTGCTCATGCGGGGAATCCTATGCGGCGGGACAACGCGTTTCCTTGCGCGTTCCTGCGGCACGGTGTGCCGGACGCCGGATGCCGCGGGTATGCCGGATGCCCTTGGTATGCCGGTCGCCTGCCTGGTCGGCTCAGCGCGCGAGGAACTGCGCGACGAGGGCCGGGGTCACCTCGGCGCCGACCTGGACCGCCCGGGACTGCCCGACGTCGTGCAGGTGGTAGCCCTGCCTGCCGGCAGCGGTCGTCGCCGTCAGCGTCACCAGGCCACTGCGGCGCTGGAAGAGGGTCTGGCGCAGGTTCCAGCCGATGATCCCGTCCCGGCTGAGGGC
>JBPCOG010000437.1:0-1077 GCA_051000455.1 Lapillicoccus sp.
GGGGAGGGCCCTCGCGGTGCAGGTCGCGAGGATGCCGCGGGGCATCGGCGCGAGAGTCGGCGTGAACGAGACGGTCACCCGGGTGCCTCCGGCCGCGGCGGTGAGGTTCTGCTCGATCTCCGGGGTATGCCGGTGAGCTCCGCCGACGCCGTAGGGCGACATCGAGCCCATCACCTCGGACCCGAGCAGGTGCACCGCCGGTGACCTCCCGGCGCCCGACGTGCCGCTCGCGGCGACGATGACGACGTCGTCGGGCGCGAGCAGCCCGGCGGCGAACCCCGGTGCGAGGGCCAGTGAGCAGGCGGTCGGGTAGCAGCCGGGGACCGCGATGCGGGTGGCGCCGGCGAGCCCGGTCCGCGCCCGCCCCGTCGCCCCGACCGGCAGCTCGGGCAGGCCGTAGGGCCACGTCCCGGCGAACGGCGTGTCGTAGAACGTGCGCCACGCATGGGCGTCCGCGAGGCGGAAGTCGGCACCGCAGTCGATGACGACGACGTCGGCTGGCAGCTGCGCGGCGAGGGCGCCCGACGCGCCGTGCGGGAGGGCGAGGAAGACCACCTGGTGCCCGGCGAGGGTCTGCGGGCAGGTCTTCTCCAGCACGACGTCGGCGAGGGGGATCAGCGAGGGGTGCAGGTCACCGAGACGGGTGCCCGCCGAGGAGTCCGCGGTCAGCGCGCCGACGGTGACCAGCGGGTGCCCGAGGAGGAGCCGGAGGATCTCCCCACCGGCATACCCGCTCGCACCCGCCACCGCCGCCGTCGTCACGATGAATGATTATACACGAAGATTAGATTGTATGCAGCCTAGGGCCGGCCTCCGCGTGGCCAGCGTCCTCGAGGGGGCCGCGGTGGTGCCGGTCACCGCTGGACGGCACCGACGGCGCCGGCGGCAGCGGAGACCGCACGGTCCCGGAAGCCACTGACCTCCTCGGTCGTCAGCGTGCGGTCCCGGGCCCGGAAGGTGAGCCGGTAGGCCAGCGACTTGCTGCCCTCGGGCAGCTGGCCCCCGCGATAGAGGTCGAACAGCGCGAGCGCCTCGAGGTCCGGCCCGGCCCCGTCCCGCAGGGCGGCCTCCAGCTCG
>JBPCOG010000111.1:0-1532 GCA_051000455.1 Lapillicoccus sp.
GGCAGGGACGGGCGGGGACAGGGCGGCGGAGGATGGGGGATTTGAACCCCCGAGGGTTTTATCCCAACACGATTTCCAATCGTGCGCACTAGGCCACTATGCGAATCCTCCGTCGGGCAGGGTACCCGAGCGCAGGACGTGGCTTGAAATCGCACGGGTTTCGTCGCCACCGGGCGAGCACCTAGACTTGCCGACGGCACCCCGCGTGGTGGTACCTCGCCGAACTCCCCCAGGGCAGGAATGCAGCAAGGGCAGGTGAGCTCTTCCAGGTACGTGGGGTGTCGTGCCGTCCGGAGCGGGTGGGCACGGCATACCGGGCTGTCGCCCGGCGCCGCTAGGGTCGACGGGTGAGCACCGCGCTGTACCGCCGCTACCGGCCGGAGACGTTCACCGAGGTCATCGGCCAGGAGCACGTCACGGACCCCCTCGTGCGGGCGCTGGGCACCGGCCGGGTGAACCATGCCTACCTCTTCTCCGGGCCCCGGGGGTGCGGCAAGACGACGAGTGCCCGCATCCTTGCGCGGTGCCTCAACTGCGAGCAGGGCCCGACCCCGCAGCCCTGCGGCACCTGCGAGTCATGCGTGGCGCTCGCCCGGGGTGGCTCCGGGACCATTGACGTCATCGAGATCGACGCGGCCAGCCACGGGGGAGTCGACGACGCACGCGACCTGCGCGAGCGGGCGTCCTACGGGCCGGCCCAGAGCCGCTACAACGTCTACATCATCGACGAGGCGCACATGGTCACGACGCAGGGCTTCAACGCCCTGCTGAAGATCGTCGAGGAGCCGCCCGAGCACGTGAAGTTCATCTTCGCGACGACCGAGCCGGAGAAGGTCATCGGCACGATCCGCTCGCGCACCCACCACTACCCGTTCCGGCTGGTGCCACCGGCGCGGCTGACCGACTACCTGCAGCAGCTCTGCGACGCCGAGGGGGTCGCGGTCGCGCCCGGGGTGCTGTCCTTCGTCACCCGTGCGGGGGGAGGGTCGGTGCGCGACTCGCTCTCCGTGCTCGACCAGCTCATCGCGGGTTCGGGGGACGAGGGGCTCACCTACGAGGACGCTGCCGAGCTGCTCGGCTTCACCGATGCCGAGCTGCTCGACGCGACGGTCGACGCGCTCGCCGCGGGCGACGCGGCCGCCATGTTCACCCAGGTCGACCGGGTCATCGAGTCGGGGCACGACCCGCGCCGTTTCGTCGAGGACCTGCTCGAGCGGTTGCGCGACCTCATCATCTTGGCGGCGGTGCCGGAGGGCGCCGCGTCGGTGCTGCGCGGCGTCCCCTCCGACCAGCTCGACCGGATGCGCGGCCAGCAGTCCCGCTTCGGCGCCGGGGCGCTCTCGCGCGCCGCCGACATCGTCAACACCGGGCTGACCGAGATGACGGGGGCCACCGCCCCGCGGCTGCAGCTGGAGCTGATCTGCGCCCGCATCCTGCTCCCCAGCGCCGCCGGCGAGAGCGGGTATGCCGCCCGACTGGACCGCATCGAGCGTCGCCTCGAGCTCGCGGGGACACCATCGGCTGACACGGGT
>JBPCOG010000319.1:0-2337 GCA_051000455.1 Lapillicoccus sp.
CTATCTCGTCAACCAGCTCTGTGACCTCGTGCAGATCCGCTCGAGCCCCGAGGGCACCACGGTGCGGATTCACGCGTGGACCAGCACGGCTCGCGACGAGCCCCGGGGACGCTGGAACTGAAGGGCGTGTTGCACCGCGTGAGCGGGGCGTGACGGCCCGGTGTCCGAGCGCGCGCGGGACCGGTGCGGGACCGGCATACCCGCTAGCTGGTGATGGCGACCTTCCCGCTGGCGCCGTTGTCCGCGGTGCGGTATGCCGCGTCACCGTCCTCGAGCGGGTACCGGTGGGTGACGATGCGGTCCGGATGCAGTCCCCAGACCACGAGGTTGCCGAGCAGCTCGCTCATCCGCGTCGTGCTCGTGACCCAGGAGCCGATCATCGTGATCTGTCGGTGGATGAGGGCCTGGCTGACGTCCATCGTGAGGGTGCCTCCCTCGCCGACCATGACCGTCCTGCCCCAGCGGCGGGTGTGCTGGAGCGTCGTCAGCTGGCCCGTGCCGTTCCCGGAGCAGTCGACCGCGACGTGCGCCCCGTCCGGCAGCGTCCCTGCCAGCGCGTCGGCCTCGTCGGCGACGTGGACCGCGCCGAGCGCGAGCGCCTGCCGCCGCCGGGCCGGGTCGACGTCCGTGCCGACGACCAGCGGGCTGCCGAGGCACTGGGCGAGCAGCCCGGTGGCGAGCCCGACCGGGCCGAGTCCGGTGACGAGCACGGTGTCGGCGCCCGAGGTCCGGGCCCGGCGCAACGCCTCGTAGGCGGTGGCGAACCCGCACGCGACGCAGGCCCCGTCGAGGTAGGTCAGCTCGTCGGGCAGCGCGAGCAGGTCCGCCTCGTCCGCGAGCAGGTACTGCGCGTGGCCGCCGTCGCGCTGCCAGCCGTAGGCCCGCCGGAGCGGGGACAGGCACCCGATCCGGTAGCCCTTGCGGCACTCGTCGCACTGCCCGCAGCCGCTGATGTGGTAGACGACCCGTCGGTCCCCGACCCGGGTGCTGATGCAGTCCGGGCCGACCTCGACGACCTCGCCGCACGGCTCGTGGCCGCTGACGACATCCTGGTAGGCCTCGGGACCCTCACCGAGGTGCTCCCGGTAGATCGCCCGCAGGTCGCTGCCGCAGATGGACGACGCGCGCACCCGCAGGACGACCTGACGGGAGCCGGGTCGTGGGTCGGGTACGTCGCGTAGCTCCGTTCGGGAGCCGCCCGGCAGGAACAGGCCCCTCACCTCTTGCCCCCTGCGGGGGCCGGGGGCCGCCTGCTCAGGTCGCGGGGCACACCATGGCCTTGATCGTCGTCGCATCGCGACGCGAGGCGGTCAGTGCCTGCTGCACGTCATCGAGCCCGTAGTGCCCGGTCACCATCGCGTCGAGGTCCACCCTGCCGGAGGCGGCCAGCGAGATGGCGGTCGGCCACGTGTCGGCGTAGCGGAAGGCGCCGGTCACGAGCAGCTCGTGGTCCTGGAGGTAGGGCAGTGGCAGGACGACCTCGTCGCCGCCCATGCCGACGAGGACCACCCGGCCGGCTCGCGCGACGGTGCGGACGGCGTCCCAGGTGGCGCCGGCGTTACCGGAGCACTCCAGCAGCACGTCCGGCTCGAGGCCGGTCTCGGTCATGGGGGACTCGGCGACGTCGTGGGTGCCGAGACCGAGGTGCCGGGCCAGCTCGAGCCGGTGCGGGTTGACGTCCGTG
Organism: Lapillicoccus sp.; assembly: GCA_051000455.1. Lineage (GTDB taxonomy): Bacteria > Actinomycetota > Actinomycetes > Actinomycetales > Dermatophilaceae > JBPCOG01. The sequence continues at coordinate 1,685 of JBPCOG010000319.1, forward strand.
ACGACGACCTCGCCCGCTCCGAATGCTCGGGCGGCCTGGGCCGCGAGCAGCCCGATCGGTCCGGCCCCGGTGACGAGCACCGTGCTGTCGGGGCCGACCGACGCTCGCCGGCACGCCCACACTCCCACGGAGAGCGGTTCGATGAGTCCCGCGGCATCGTCGCTGAGGCTGTCCGGGACGGGATGGACGAACGCCTCCGGCATCGCGACGTACTCGCAGAAGGCGCCGTCGTAGGGCGGGGTCGCGAAGAACCTCATCTCGGGGCAGAGGTTGTAGTGGCCCCTGAGGCACTGCCGGCACGACCGGCACGGGACGCCGGGCTCGACGGAGACCCGCTGTCCGGTGGTGAGCCCCACGACCCCAGCGCCGAGGGCCACGACGACACCACCGGCCTCGTGCCCGAGCACGAGCGGGCGGTCGACGACGTGGTGACCGATCCGGCCGTGCTCGAAGTAGTGCACGTCGGAGCCACACACCCCCACCGAACCGACTCGGACCAGCACCTCGCCGGCCCCCGGCTCGGGGACCGGGCGCGCCTCCACCTCGACCACCCCGGCCTCCCGAAGGACGCTGACCCGCATCGTCTCTGCCCCAACCGCCATCATCTTCTCCTCACTCACCCGACAGGACCGCGGCGTCGATCTCGCCCCGGC
>JBPCOG010000155.1:0-6021 GCA_051000455.1 Lapillicoccus sp.
CATGCGCGGCACCGACGGGCTGGTTGTCGTCCTCGCTTCCGCGCAGAACATCGACCGCCTCGTCACCGTCTACCGCAGCGCCCTGCGGGCGGAACGTGACCTCGTCGTGGACCTCTACACCGCCGACGTCGCCGCCGCCACCGGCCGGGCGAGCATCCCGCGGCCGGGACCCGACTGGCCCCGCGTGCACGTCCACGTTCCCCTGCGGCAGCGGGTGCGCGTCAAGGACAGCGGCGAGTTCGGGCGCGTTGCCCGGGTTCGCGAACACCGCCTGTATGCCGAGCAGCTGCGTTCCAGGAGAAGCGGACTGGTGCTCTTCGGCGCGTACCAGAGCGAGATGCCCCGGTTGCTGCGAGAAGGACTGCTCGAGGGCGGCGCGGTCGTGTGGTCCATGTGGGACGGCTACCTGCACGAAGCAAGCGGGCTGCGACTTCAGGCGGCACTGAGGTGCGCGAACGTCCCGCTGGTCCACCACCACACCTCCGGACACGCATCAACGGAGGACCTCGCCCAGTTGGTCGCCGCGCTGCACCCAAGGGTCGTCGTCCCGATCCACACCGACGCCCCCGACGAGTACGCCGCCGCCATCGGTCCTCTGGTCCAGGCTCGCGCGGACGGGGTCTGGTGGCCGGTCTAGGCTGCGGCTTCACATGAAGTTCGCCACCGTGCGCAAGTACCTCTTGCTCGTCGGTGTACTCGGCGAGCTGACCGACTGACGCGACGCGAACGGACAAGGAACGCGAGCACGAGGTGGGCGGTCAACCCGTCGTCACGGGCGGTTCCGCCACATGTATGCGTGGGAGGAGCGGCGCGCGTGGTAGCCGGCTGCGCGCAGGGTGACGCCCATCTCATGGGCCGGGCCGGCGCGCGAGGCGTGGATGTGGATCGTGCCGACGTCGAGGGGTCTGCCGGCGGTGGCCCGGTCCACGAGGTAGGCGATCACCGGCGCGATGGTGTCCTGCCCGGTCAGGTCATGGTCGAGCCACAGGTCCTCGATCCGGCTCTGCGCCAGCGAGGTGAGCAGGTCGACCCCGTCGGCGGAGGTGCGCGCGACCAAGGCGGGTCGGCCGTCGCGGAAGGAGCGGACGTCGTCGATCAGGACGGTCAGTACCGGGGAGGTGGTCACGGAGGGGTGACGGGGGGAGGGGTCACGGGGGACTGGTCCATGGCTGGCACTCCTGTGTCGCTGGTTCCGGGCCACCGGGGCGGTGGGCGGCTGGTCTCCCCGAGGGGTGGGCACCCGGCGCGTCCGGGTTGCCGCGGCTCCGTCTGCGAAGCCGGCTCGTGACCGTGCCCGATGCTACCCCGGGTCGTTGCGGCCGCCCGGGAACGCGGCCTCGAGTGTTCTGACGGCTGAAACCGGGTCGCTGCCGCGCGATGCGTCGTGGGCTGTCAGTGACTCGTGGGATGGTGTGGGCAGGTCAAGAGCAGCGGCCGTCACCCCTTGGAGTGGCCGCTCGGCAACCGGAGCCGCTCCGGTGCCATCCAGGGAAGACCTGGCCACGAGGCGCCCGCCGACGTGGTCACGCGGACCTCGGTTCCGAGGCCCTTGGAGTCGAGGAGTTCGTTGATGTCCACCTCCCATGAGCACAGCCGTCCCACCGCGCCCCAAGTCGAGGTGCCCTACCCACCGCACGGCGCGGATGACAGCCCCCTGCTGCGGCTCGGGCCGAGGGAGCCGGCCGGGGACAGCTACCGGCACAACATCATCCGCCTGCAGGTCGGGGACCAGTACCATGACCTGCTCCCCGCCGAGGACGGTGCCGTGTCAGTCTCGCCCGCAGCGGTGTTCGCGGACGGCGGTCCCGTTCACGTGCTCAGCGGCTGCAACTCCTACGGCCGTTTGGTCACCCCCACCGACAACGCGCTGACCCAGCAGGCGCTGCAGGACTCGGCCCAGAACCGGCAGTGGGTCTGGTATCGGACGGCGCTGTTCCCACCCGGGCGGGAGTGGCTCGAGACCGGCGTCGCCGTCCGCGGCATGCCGTTGGAGGACCTCATCCACCTCGCGCGCTACCACGGGCAGCCAGCCGTGCTGACCTGGGACACCGACGGGCTGAGGGCGACGGCCACCCGCATCGACCCGAGCCTGCGCCTCGACCCGGCGCCGGTGCCGGTCCAAGTCCGACCTGCCGGGCTCGGCTGCCCGATGCGCTTCGGCGACGAGTCCGGTGTGTGCCGCCCGGACGGGGGCCCGTACGGCAGCCGCGCCATCGAGGCCTTCTGCTACTGGCAGCAGCACCGCCGGCTTCTGGTCGAAGCGCTCGGGTGCTCCGTCTGCGCGGGCCGCCCCGTCAGCAGCGGCCGGGCGATCGCCCTCACCAGCAGCTTCACCGCGTCCCGGCACGGCGGCTGGCAGTCGGGGCCGCCCCTGCCGCTGTCCGACCTCCTCGCCGACGAGGGCGACGACGAACCGTGGGCGACCGGCCCGGACGGGGCTGCCACGTGATGTTCATCCGGGTATGCCGTGGCCACGGGCTGGCCCGCGGGGTAGCCCACCCGATTCACCGGGCGGCCGGCTGTCGTCTCGCGCCGACCCGACCGGCCGCACTGACCTGCTGGGGCTGGCCCCGGGGCCGCGGCCACGGCCGCTGCCTGAGAATCCATTGGAATGGGGGGCGGCGATGACCTGGGACCTGTACGGCGCCGCGGGCCTGCACCTCGACCTCCCGGACGGCGGCCTCGAGGTCACACCGGTCGCGTTCTTCCGGACGGACGGCACATTCCCGGGCGACGGGCGCCCGTGGCACATCATCGCCGCGCGGTATGCCGGGCTGTCCCGGCACGCAGCGGACGGCGGCTCTGGCACGCTGTCACGGCTGCTGGACCGGGTCGCAGCCAGCGGGCTGACGCACTACCTCGCGCGGACCATCGAGCCCGGGGGGTCCTACGGGCAACAGGCGGTGGCGGTGCTCGGGATGGACCGTGAGCAGGCTCGCGCGCTCGGCCGGGAGCTCGGCCAGGACGCGATCGTCGAATGGTCGGCCACACTGTTGACAGTGGTGTCCTGCACGGAGGACCGGTACCACTACACCGGCTGGGCAGTCTCACCCGCGTCGGCACCGCCCGAGGCGTCCCCGGCGGCGGCGGCCCCCATGACAGCACGAGCCTGGGCTGCGCCCGTGTCCGGTGAAGCCCTCGAGGCTGAGTTCGCCCGCCTGCTTGCGGACGAGGAGTACTTCGCCGGGCTGGCGAGCCGCACCGGCATACTTTTCACTGTCGAGCGGGACGAGGCCGATGGCACCGAGATCGTGGTCTCCGGAGCGGGACGGGGAGCTGAGGTCTTCGAGGGCGACTGGCCCATCCAGCGGGTCGCGAACATCGCCGACGACCTCGGCCCGGTCGTCCTCGCCCTGATGCCGGAAGGGGATGGCGAGTTCCGTTCGGGGCAATGGGGTCCCGGCGACATCGCCTACGTCCTCGGTCCCGCGTTCGGCCACCTGTTCATCGACCGGGTGGAGTGGCACGACGAGGCCTGGTCCGGCACGCCCGGGCGGGTGGTGCGCCTTCCCGCCCTTCTGGACACCCCCACGTCCTGCTTAGTGACGAGCATGTCCAAGGATCTCGACGGAGACTCCGTGGTCGCCGAGCTGATCCAGGTCGGTCCGGTCTACGTGGCCCGGGGTGACGGGTGGGCGCAAGTTGTCGCCGCCGACGACCGGGGGGCCGCCATCCGCCGTTTCCACGACGACGGCTGCGAGGCAGCGAAGCGTCAGCAGCAGGAAGGACACGAGCGGTCACCGCTGCTGGGGCCGCAGCGACCCGCGTGAGGCACGCGCAAGACCTGCTACGGGCCTGCGCGAGCGCCGCCGCGGGTAGCCGAAGACGATGAGGTCCCCGGGACCGGGTTGGAGCTGCCCGGCGGGCGTGGTCACCGTGGTGGCGCCGCTGGTGGCGTCCCAGGTGATGACGCCGGACTGGAAGTCCCTGCGCCGGCCGCCCGCGACGGCATACTCGTCGGTCACCCCAGGTAGCGGAGGACCGGTCTCGCCACCGACGTCTTGCCACCTCCCGAGGGATGGCCCCGACGACCGACATCGCGCCGCTGGCGGGCTGGAGTAGACGGCCTTGCTGCGCTCCATCCGTTCTGCCGCCGGATTCTTGTGGTGATCGCGGCTTGGCCAGACCCGGCTACCGCCTGCGGACGACGTACCTCGCGAAGATCCCGTCGGGTGAGTAGTCGGCCTCGTCGACGCGGAACCCCGAGCGCTCGAGGATCGGCTCGAGGAGCCACGTGAACGTCGAGTGCTCGTCGCGGACGTGCTCCTCGAGCTCGCTACGGCTCCAGTCGGTTTCCATGTCGGTCTCCCCGTCCGGCCCGGCGGTGGCACACCAGCTCTCGATCCGCTCGGCGGCCTCCGCGGGCGAGAAGCTGTAGACGACGTCCCAGAGACGCAGCACGGCGCCGGGTCTCATGAAGCGGGCGAGCCTCGCCAGCGCAAGCGCCTTCCAGAAGTCCGGAAGGTGGTGCAGGGCGTACCGGGAGTACGCGAAGTCCACTGGCTCCCCGAAGTGCTCGTAGCTGAGAAAGCCGGCAGAGACGCACTCGATGTTGCCCTGACCCGACACGGCGACCTTCCTGTGCAGGGCCTCCTGCATGACCGGGGAGACGTCCACGGCGACCACGCGGCGGCACCGCGGGGCGACTGCCAGCGTGAACTGACCGGTGCCGGCGCCGAGGTCCAGCACCGTCGAGCCGGCATCCAGGCCGAGCCGCTCGAGAAGACGTACCTCGCCCACGGCGTCGCCGTCCTCCTTGGCGTCGTAGCGCGAGACGTGGGTGGCATCGAGGTTCTCCCTGCCCGCGCTGGCCCGCTCGTCGAGCATCCAGCCCGCACGCCCCTCGTTGCCCACGCCCACCAGACTGGCAGAACTTCGTGCCGGAGTCCCCTGGCCGGTCCCCGCTGGGGCCGAGGGGTCAGCTGTGGCTGGAACGAAGGCTCCATGGCGACCACAGCTGACCCCCCGTCCCGCCTCCGAGGCAGCGGCGGCGGCGCACCAGACGCACCCCAGCGGCGCCCACCGGCGGGGCGCCCCCGCGGGCCGTGCGATAGTTCCCCCGTGACGACGACTGCCGAAAGGGCCCACGAGCTGCTGCGTCTGCACCGCGATCCGGAGCTGCTGCTCCTCGTCAACGTCTGGGACGTCATCACCGCCACGGTGGTGGCCGACGTCCCGGGCACCCGGGCGCTGGCCACCGCCAGCCACTCGATCGCGGCGGCGCACGGGTACCCCGACGGGGAGCAGATACCGCTGGACCTGATGATCACCGCGGTCGGACGGATCGCCGCAGCGGTGAACCTCCCGGTGACCGCGGATCTCGAGGCAGGGTACGGCGACCCGGGCACCACGGTGAGCCGGGCCATCGACGTGGGCATCGTCGGTGCCAACCTCGAGGACCAGCTCAAGCCGCTACCCGACGCGGTTGCCGCAGTGGAGGCTGCGGTCGCGGCCGGCGCCAGGGCGGGTATGCCGTTCGTCCTCAACGCGCGCACCGACGCCTTTCTCAAGGCCGGGGACAAGGACCCCGAGGCGGTTCTCGCGGACGCGATCGAACGCGGCCGCGCGTACCTGGACGCCGGTGCCTCCACCTTCTTCGTCCCCGGCAGGCTCGACGAGCCGACCGTGACCCGCCTCGTCGAGGCACTCGGTGCACACACCGTCAACGTCATCGGGGTACCGGGCTCGCTGAGCCTGGAGACCCTGCAGCGCCTCGGCGTGGCCCGGGTGTCCTACGGACCATGGAGCCAGAACGTCGCGCTCACCGCGTTGGCGACGTTCGCCGAGGAAGTCCACCGCGGTGGCCGACTGCCCGAGGGTACGCGCAAGCTGAACTGAGCTGTCCGCTCAGCCGCTGCCGCTGCCGCTGCCGCCCCAGCGCGCCGACGGCACGCGCGTCCCGCTACCGGGGTCGGGCGAGCGTGAGCAGGGCGGTCTGACCCTGCACGACCTGAAGTGAGACCAGCTGAGCCTCGGGGATGCTCGATGCCCCGGCCAGGGAGGCGCGTCCATTCGGGGTCG
>JBPCOG010000137.1:0-7716 GCA_051000455.1 Lapillicoccus sp.
CCGGGTTGACCACGCGGTGGTCCGGTCCCACCTCGAAGAACTGCCCGTGGTCGGCGACGACGCTGACGACCTCCCCGAGGGTCCCGGAGGCGATCGTCCGGTGCACGAAGTCCACGTGCGGCAGGAAGCGGGTCCACATCGCCTCCATGGCGAAGACGCCGTTGCGCTGCGCCGCCGCGAAGATCGCCTCGACCTCGGCGCTGTTGCGCGCCAACGCCTTCTCGACGAGAACGTGCTTGCCCGCCTCGGTGGCGAGGACCGCGTGCTCCCGGTGCGCCGAGTGCGGCGACGCGACGTAGACGGCGTCCACGTCGGCGTCGCGCACGAGCTCGTCGTAGCCGGCATACGAGCGCGGTATGCCGTGCTCCGCAGCGAAGCGGGCCGCCCGGCCCCCGTCGCGGGAGCCCACGGCGACGACCGTGGCGGCGGTGTGGACGCGGATCGCCCTGGCGAACTTGTTGGCGATGCCGCCGGGGGCGAGGATCCCCCACCGGAGCGGGGGTGCGTCGCGCGGGTCGGGCACGGTCATCGCGGTGGGCCTTCCGTCGGGGAGCACTCATCCTCGCTGATGCCAGCTGGCCGGGCCACGGCCGACCCCGGAGTGACCAGCGGCAGCGACGCGGGCAGGTTCCCCGCGGCTGTCGCCCTCAGCTCCACTGAGCCCGACTCAGGATCCCGGTGCGGCCACCGGCCCCGCCCCGGCGAAGACGTCCTCGTCGTCGGTCATCAGCAGGTCCATGAAGGTGAGCATGTCGCGACGCCGGCGCAGCGGGTTTCGGTAGAGCGAGCGCCGGTCCGGGCGGTTCCTGATCCGGAGGCACTCACGCAGGATCTGGCGCCACTCGGGCTCGACCAGCGCGAGTGCCCACTCGCCGCCGCCGCACTTCGAGGTGATCTTGCCGGTGCTGAGGGTGTAGTGGATCCGGGTGACTCCCAGTACGCCCCACGCCGGCGCCCACGACCCGAGACCGCCGATCCCGGAGGCGGAGAGCAGTTTCGAGTTGCGGTCCCACCAGGGCGTCCAGTACGTCTCGAGGTTGTCCAGGCACCACGCCCGCACGGCGTCCGGGTCCAGCGCGATCTCCCGCTCGTCCAGCCCGGGTCCGAAGACGTGCAGCCCGTGGTCGAACAGCTCGTGCCAGAGCAGGACCGGCGGCACCGAGTTCCGGCCCGTCCGCAGCACCCCCTCGTGGGCGCGCAGGCCGAGCGTGCTGTTCCGGTCCGGCGGCGCGGCGAGGTCCTCCCAGGTGAGGTACCACCCGTCGAGGACCGGGCGGGCGCGCTTCGCGGCCATCCGCTCGTGGACGTCAGCGAGCTTGCCCTGCTGCTCCGTGGTCGGCCGCTCCCGGCACACCGACACGAAGTCGACGTCGCTCCAGCGGGCGTGGAAGTCCCCCAGCGCCACCGAGCCGGTGAGGTAGACGCCCTCGAGGAGTCCCGGGACGCTCGCGTGGACCTCACCGAGATAGCGCTCCAGGACGCTGGCCACGGTATTGGACACGTTGACGGGGAGCGCGTCGTTCGACACCTGGCTCGAGGGCACGAGCCGACTCTAGGTCGCGAGGCGGCGATTGCGGCGGCGCCACTCGGACGGAGGCCTCAGCCGTGCCAGGCCTCTGCCAGCAGCAGCAGGGACCGTCGCCGTGCCGCGGCGTCGTGCGGCGCGCAGGAGACGATCACCTCGTCCACGCCGGTATGCCGGACGAAGGCCTCGAGCCCGTCCCTCACCGCCACGGGGGTCCCGACGAACGAGACCGCCGTCATCTGCGCGATCGCGGCCCGCTCCGCGTGGGTCCAGCCGCGCTCGGGGTCGGGAACCGGTTCCGGCAGCAACCCGCGACGTCCGGTGACGATTCCGTGGAAGCGTTGCAGGGTCGAGCTCCACAGCAGCCGCGCCTCATCCTCGGTGTCGGCCACCATGACGTTCGCAGCGGCCATCGTGTACGGCGTGTCGCGGCCGTTGGCCCCGACGCTGGGTCGGAAGGTGTGCCGGTACAGGTCCAGGGCGCTGAGGAGCATCGCCGGGGCGAAGTGTGAGGCGAACGAGTAGGGCAGCCCCATCATCGCTGCCACCTGGGCTCCACCGTGACTGGAGCCGAGGATCCAGATGGGGACGTTGGTCCCCTCGCCTGGGACCGCCCGGACGCGGGCCGTCTCGTCGGCCGGCCCGAGAAAGCGCTGGACCTGCGCGACCTCGGCCCCGAAGTCCATCGCCGCAAGCTCGTCCCGGCGCAGCGCGTACGCGGTGAGCGGGTCGGTGCCGGGTGCCCGGCCGAGCCCCAGGTCGATCCCGCCCCCGGGGATGGAGGCCAGGGTTCCGAACTGCTCGGCGACGACGAGCGGCGCGTGGTTGGGCAGCATGATGCCGCCGGCGCCGACCCGGATGGTCCTGGTGCGCGCGGCGACATGAGCGATGAGGACGGCCGTCGAGGAGGATGCGACGCCGGCCATGTTGTGGTGCTCGGCCATCCAGTAGCGCTGGTAGCCAAGGGACTCGACCTGCTGGGCCAACGCGGTCGTGTCCCCGATCGCCGACGAGGCCGACCCGCCCTCGACCACCGGAACGAGGTCGAGGACGTTGAGGGGAACCCGGGTCAAGAGCCCGGTCCCGCTACCATGCGTCACGCCGCCAGGGCCGGCGGCTCAGGCGGTGCCCCGGTCGCACGGCCCTCTGCACTCACCATCCGCACAGCCTGCCACTGCCCAGCTCGCAGCGGGTGGGCGCCGCATGGGACCGCGCCTGGCGCACCCGACTCTCCGGAGAGCGGGCAGCGCCTCCGGCCCGGCATACCCGTCTCCTTCTCGTTCGTGCGCCAGGTCAGCCGAGCTCGCCCCGCCGCTGTTGCACGATGGTCTCCTGGATGTCCCGCTGGATCGTCTCGTCCTGCTGGAACTGGCGCGTGAGATAGTCACGGTGCGTGTTCATGGCTCGTTCGAAGAACCCCCGGTAGAGGGCCGAGTTCGGTGAGCCGCCCGAGATGATGGCGTCCCACGAGTCCTCACCGCGAGCGACGATGGCAGCCAGCTCGCGCATCTCCGGCCCCATCTCCCCACCTCGGGCGGCGGCCGTCAGCGCGTCCTTCTTCTCCGGTGTGAGACGGATCTGGGCGGCCGTGCGGGCGTTGGTGGCCCGCAAGTGGTCCAGTGCAGCCGTGAGCTCGGCGCGCGCTGCCGCGACCCTGCTCGCCGCGAAGTCCCCCACCACCGTCACCCTCCCCGCGGGATCGGGTCCGGCAGCGCACTGCTGCTGACCACCGGGAGAGAGGAGATGGTCAGGTCGTCCCAGACCGCGACCAGCAGGTCCTTGACGATAGTGAGGAGGTCGTTGAAGACCTTGATGATCAGGCGGATCTCGTTGAACATCTCCCAGGCGCTCTTGCCCGCTTTCCAGAGCTCGATCTCGCCGTAGATCGGGATGCAGGCAGAGGCGAGTCCTGCACTGACGACGTCGCAGATCAGCATCACCGTGTCGACGATGACCTGTGCTGTCTCGATGGCCGCCTCGGCGCAGTCCCGAAGGTTGCTCGAGAGCTGGCCGAAGTCAGTGGCCTGCGTCTGCAGAGCGCTCCACCATCCGGTCATGTGCGTGGCGGCGGCATCGGCGGCGTTGCCCGCCCACGTCCTCTGCAGCTCGACCAGTCCGGCGCTGAGGTTCGCCTGAATGTCGCCGCAGGCGAGCGAGAGGTTCTCCCACGCGTTGAGCTGCCGACCGACCTTGTCCATGTCGCCCGCGAGGAAGTTCGTGATGATCTCGCGGACGTCGACCCCGGACACCCAGTTGATCAGCTCGCAGGCCTTGTCGAAGATCCAGCCGAGGCTGATCTGGGGCAGGTCGCCGTAGTCACTGCTCGGGGCGGTCAGCCGGCCCGTCGGGTTGGCGACGTCGTCAAATGGCACGGTTGGGCCCCGACAGTGCGTAGGGGCTGGAGCGGGGAGGCGCGACCTGGTCGTCGTAGCGCCCTGCCGCCTCCGCGTCCATTGCGGCGTAGCTCTGGGCGGCCGCCTCGAACGCGTCGGACTCCAGACCCAGCCGACTCGCCTCGTTCTCCAGAAGGGAGTGCACTTGTGGCAGGAGGGCGCCGTAGTCGCCGGACATGAGGTCCATGAGCCGCCCGAACTCGGCGTCGGCAAGGTTCGTCGTCGCGTAGGCGTGCATCGCCGCCGCCGCTCGCTGCTGCCGCCCGACGAGGGCGGAGTACGCCCTGACGTCCGACGGTGACACCCGAAAGTCGGTCACTGGTCTCCCCCGTATGCCGTGTCCGCGACGTCAGGTCGACTGCGGCGCTGCTGTGACCACTCCGACGGGGACGGACCACTTGCGGTTCCATCGAGCGCAGGACCGGGCATCATCCGGCCCCCACCGTCAGAGGTGGCGCCTGAAGAAGGTGACGATCCGGTCGGCAGCCGGCCCGGCAGCGGACGAGGTCCCCGGCATCGTCGTGAACCCGTGCGGGACACCCTCGTGGAGGTCGACCTCGACCGTGGTGCCCGCCCGGCGCAACTGGTCGGCATAGATCAGGGCTTCGTCGCAGAGCGGGTCGCGCTCCGCGATCGTGACGATGGCCGGAGGGAGACCCGTCAGATCGGTGCAGAAGTGGGGGCTGACGGCGGGATCGTCTGGCGCTGGCGAGGCGGGGCCGCCGAGGTAGTGCCGCCGGAACGCGAGCATCGCGGCGCGGGTCAGCACCGGAGCCTCCGCGTGTCGTTCATAGGACGGAGTGGCGCAGGTCAGGTCGGTCACCGGGTAGATCAGGCCCTGGACCCGCATGGTGCCCGCCCTGGCGAGCGCAGCGAGGTCTCGGCCGGCCGTTGCGGCGCGGACCGCGTCGCGGTGCCCGATCGCGAGCAGCGCGCTGAGGTTGCCCCCCGCGCTGTCGCCGAACGCCGCCCACCGGTTGGGGTCGATCCCGTACTCCGAGGCGTGCTGCAGGAGGTGGCCCACGGCGTGCCAACAGTCGTCATACGCGGCAGGCGCGGGGTGCTCGGGGGCGAGACGATAGTCGACCGAGACGACGACCGCGCCCAGCCGGCCGGCGAGCTGACCGCACATCCACTCCGTCATCTCGACGTTTGCGAGCACCCAGCCGCCGCCGTGGAGGTTGATGACGAGCGGCCGGTCCTGCAGCGGCACGCCGTCGGGGGTGTAGACGCGCAGCCGCAGAGGCGCTCCGGTGGGTCCCTCGATGGTCTCGTCCCGGAACGTCACGTCCTCCGGGACCTTGCCCTGGACCAGGTGCGCCGCCCACGGTGGAGAGAACGGTTTCCGGTGCCTCCGCAACGAGCCGGGGCTCATGTCCTGCACCCGCAACCAGCCCATCAGGTCGAACACCCAGCAGAACACGCGGTGTCTGGGGTTCACGTCGGCCATCGAAGCACGCCCGCGGTTCGGTCGGAGACGTTGTTCACCGGCCGGCTCCCGAGGACGGGCACATTCTCCATCATCCGCCCGCCGCCGCTCGTGGGCGGTTATCGTTTGCCGCATGAGCCAGGACAACCCTCAGGACAACCCCGCCGGGGGATCGAGCAGCGAGACGCCCCAGTTCGGGCAGCCCTCGCCGGGCCAGCAGCCCTACGGTCAGCCGGGACAGCAGCCGGGACAGCCGTACGGCCAGCAACCCTCCGGTCAGCCGGGACAGCAGCCGGGACAGCAGCCGGGACAGCCCTACGGCCAGCAGCCGTACGGCCAGCAGCCGTACGGACAGCAGCCGTACGGACAGGGCCAGCAGCCCTACGGTCAGCAGCCGGCGTACCAGCCCGGCACCCCGATGCCCGCGTACGGTCCGCACGGCGGCGTCTACGGCGGCAACGAGCACCCGCAGGGGACCATGATCCTCATCCTCGGGATCGTCTCGATCGTCTTCTGCCAGCTGACCGGACCCTTCGCGGCGATCATGGGACGACGGGCGTTGAAGGAGATCGACGCGAGCGGGCGCGTCTACACCAACCGGGGTCAGGTCCAGGCCGGGTTCGTCTGCGGGATCATCGGCTGTGTCCTGCTCGTGCTCGTCGTCATCTACATCGTCTTCATCTTCGGGGTGATCATCCTCTCGGCGACGAGCGCGGGAGGCTGACTCCCCGGATCCGGTATGCCGGAACCCGCCCCGCGCCATACCGGCTACTGCCGGTAGTCGGCGAGGAACGCGCCGATCCGGCCGATCGCCTCCTCGAGGTCCTCGACGCGCGGCAGGGTGACGATCCGGAAGTGGTCCGGCTTGGGCCAGTTGAAACCGGTGCCCTGGACGACGAGGATCTTCTGCTCGCGCAGCAGGTCGAGCGCGAACTGCTCGTCGTCGTGGATCTCGTGTACGTCGGGGTCGAGCCGCGGGAAGAGGTACAGCGAGCCCCCGGGCTTGGTGCAGGACACCCCCGGGATCTGGTTGACCAGCTCCCACGCGCGGTTGCGCTGCTCGAGCAGCCGGCCGCCGGGGAGGAGGAGCTCGTTGATCGACTGGTGGCCGCCGAGCGCGGCCTGGATCGCGTGCTGGGCGGGCACGTTGGCGCACAGGCGCATGTTCGCGAGGATCGTCAGACCCTCGATGTAGCTGCTCGCCCGGTGTTTCGGCCCCGAGATCCCCATCCAGCCGGAGCGGAAACCCGCGACGCGGTAGGCCTTCGACAGCCCGTTGAAGCTGAGGCAGAACACGTCGGGGGCCAGGGACGCGAGGGCGGTGTGCTTGTGGTCGTCGTAGAGGATCTTGTCGTAGATCTCGTCGGCCATGAGGATGAGCCCGTGCTTGCGGGCGAGGTCGACGATCCCCTGCAGCGCCTCGACCGAGTAGACCGCGCCGGTCGGGTTGTTGGGGTTGATGACGACGATCGCCTTGGTGGCGGGGGTGATCTTCGCGGCCATGTCGTCGAGGTCCGGTGACCAGTCCGCCTGCTCGTCACACATGTAGTGGACGGGCTTGCCGCCCGCGAGCGAGGTCGCCGCGGTCCACAGCGGGTAGTCCGGCGCCGGGATCAGCACCTCGTCGCCGTTGTCGAGCAGTGCCTGCATGGCCATGACGATGAGCTCGCTGACGCCGTTGCCGAGGTAGATGTCCTCGATGTCGACGCCCTCGACGTTCTTGAGCTGGAAGTACTGGGCGACGGCTCGCCGCGCGCTGAGGATTCCCTTGGAGTCGCTGTAGCCCTGTGCCGTCGGCAGCTGGGCGATGACGTCGACGAGGATGTCGTCGGGGGCGGCGAAGCCGAACGGCGCCGGGTTGCCGATGTTGAGCCGGACGATGCGGTGGCCCTCGTCCTCGAGCCGCTTGGCCTCGTCCAGGACGGGCCCGCGGATGTCGTAGCAGACGTCGGCCAGCTTTCGGGACTGGGTGATCTCGCGCATGCCCCTAGCCTCCCACCGTCGCGGCTCGCCGGGTGTCGCGCCGCTCACCGCTCGGGCATGGCCTTCGTCCCGTCCGGCTCGGTCACCGCCCGGCCGGCTCGGCCGCACGGCGGGCACGACCCGCTGGCGTCGGCGGCTCCGGATCGGCCTTCCTGACCGTCTCGGGCAACTCGGCAGCTTCTCAGACCTTGGGTGGCGCCGTGTCGGCCCAGGTCTGGACCGCCCACCCCGTCCCCGGGCCTGCTTCGAGGATGATGACGGCGGTGTTGCCCAGCCGGGTGTTCGCCGCGAAGTCGGTGTCGATGTTGGTCGCTCGGGCACCGGTCCACGCCCGGATCGCCGCGCCGTGACTGACGATCGCCGCTGAGCGACGCCCCTCCTGCCCG
>JBPCOG010000097.1:0-6213 GCA_051000455.1 Lapillicoccus sp.
CTCTGGGTCGTCGCGGCCGCCCTCATCCTCTGGAGTGCCGTGATGTGGCTCGCCGAGACCCGGCACGCCAAGCTGACCCGCGAGGGCGCCGAGCGCGGCGAGTCCACGGTGACCGTCATGGACGGAGCCGTCATCGGTCTCGTCCAGTGCCTCTCGCTCGTCCCGGGGGTGTCCCGCTCGGGTGCCACGATCTCGGCCGGGCTCTTCCGGGGCCTGGATCGGGTGACCGCGACGCGGCTGTCCTTCTTCATGGCGATCCCCGCCCTCACCGCGGCCGGTCTCTACGAGGCGGCCAGGACGGACCTGTCCGGGCTCGGGGTGGGGCAGATGGGTGTGGGGATCGTCGTCGCCTTCCTCGTGGCGTACGCCTCGATCGCGTGGTTGCTCCGGTTCGTCGCGAGCAACACCCTCAGGCCGTTCGTCTACTACCGGGTGGCGCTGGGGGTCGTCCTGTTCGCCGCCCTCGCGGGGAACCTCATCTCCGCGACCTGAGCATCAGAGCCAGCCGGACCGCTTGAAGGCACGGAACATCGCCCTGCAGGCGACCCCCATCACGAGGAGCACGACGAAGTAGCCGTAGTAGAGCTCCTGACCGCCGATGTCGAGGCTGGCCTCCAGCTCGGGCATGTAGCGGAAGTTCATGCCGTAGATGCCGGCGATCATCGTCGGGACCGCGGCGATGGCGACCCAGGCGGAGATCTTGCGCATGTCGTCGTTCTGCTGGACCGAGATCTGCGCAAGGTGCGCGCTGAGCACGTCCGTCAGCAGCCGGTCGTAGGACTCGATGTGGTCGTTGACCCGCAGCAGGTGGTCCTCGACGTCCCGGAAGAAGGGCATCACGTCCCGGTGCAGCAGACCGACGTGCGGCTGCTGGTGCAGCCGGCCCATCGACTCGGCCAGGGGCAGGGCGGCCCGCCGGAACTCGAGGACCTCACGCTTGAGCCGGTAGATCGCGCTCGCGTCAACCCCCCGGGACCCCCCGAAGACGAGCTGCTCGATCGTGTCGAGGTCCGCGTGGATGTCGGCGTCGACCCTGACGTAGTTGTCGACGATGGAGTCCATCACGGCGTGCAGGACCGCAGCGGGGCCACGGGTCAGCTGCTCGACGCTGTCCTCGAGGCGCTGTCGCACCCCGGCGAGGGGGTTGCCCTCACCCCGGCGCACCGTGACGACGAAGCGGTCGCCGAGGAAGACCATCACCTCACCGGTCTCGATGTCGGATGTCGCCTCGAGGTACCGCAGGGTCTTGAGGACCACGAGCAGGCTGCCCTGGTAGTGCTCGACCTTCGCGCGTTGGTTGCCCTTCACCGCGTCCTCCACGGCGAGCGGATGCAGCTGCAGCTCCTTGTTGACGAGGGCGAACTCGCCGTCCGTGGGATCCTTCAGCCCGATCCACAGGAAGCCGTTGTGGCCCGTGCGCAGGCGCTCGAGCTCGTCGCTGAGGTCGCCGCACTGCTCGCGGACACCGTCACGGTAGATGGCCTGGTCGACGATCACAGGCCCACTCCACCACGAACACCGCCGGGACGCACCCCGCGGTTGCCGGCGGTCGGCCACCTAGAATGCCGTGTGCCCACTCTGCTGCTGGTCCGCCACGGCCGTACCGGCGCGAACAGCTCCGGTGTGCTGGCAGGGTGGACCCCGGGGGTCTCCCTCGACGAGACGGGGCGCGGCCAGGTCCAGGCCCTCGCGGAACGGGTCGCGCGGGCCGGGATCTGTCTCACCCGCATCGTCAGCTCGCCGCTCCAGCGGTGCCACGAGACGGCGGCGGTGCTCGCCGCGGGGGCCGCACCCGGCATACCGGTCGAGGTCGACGAGCGACTGGGCGAGTGCCACTACGGCGCGTGGACCGGGCGTCCGATCAAGGAGCTATCCGAGGACCCGCTCTGGCGGGTGGTGCAGGACCAGCCGAGCGCGGCGCGCTTCCCCGACGGCGCGGACTTCCCCGGCGAGACGATGGCGGCCATGCAGGCCAGGGTGCTGCATCTCGTGCGCGAGGTCGACGCCGCCGTCGCCGAGGCGGCCGGTCCGTCCGCGATCTGGATGGCCGTCTCGCACGGCGACGTCATCAAGGCGGTCCTGTCCGACGCCGCGGGCGCGCACCTCGACCAGTTCCAGCGGATCCAGGTCGACCCCGCCTCGGTGTCGGTCGTGCGCTACACCGATCGTCGGCCGTTCCTGTTGCGCAGCAACGATACCGGCGGTGAGCTCGGCCACCTGGTGCCACCACCCGAGGCGGAGGTCCCTGCGGGGGATGCCACCGTCGGTGGCGGCTTGGGTGGACCCGCCGGCGTCGGTTAGGGTCGCAACATGCCGGTGCACGACTTCGACCCCCCTGACCGGTTTGTGGCCGGCACCGTCGGCCCCCCCGGACAGCGGGTCTTCTTCCTCCAGGCCAGTGGTGGCCGCCGGCTGCTGAGCGTGTCCTGCGAGAAGGAGCAGGTCGCGATCCTCGGCGAGCGGCTCGGGGACATGCTCGACGAGTTCGCGCACGCGCCGGCCGAGGAGCCGGTGCCCGCGCAGGCCGAGGACAACGCGCCGCTCGACACCCCCATCGAGGAGGAGTTCCGGGTCGTCACGCTGAGCCTCGGCTGGGACCCCGACCGGGAGGTCGTCATCATCGAGTGCCACAACAGGGACGTCTCCGGCGAGGACGCCGGGGACGCGCCAGAGGACGAGGACCCCGGGATCGCCGCGGTGCGGGAGATCGCCGAGGAGCCCGAGGAGCCCGAGGTCCCCAGCTCCCTGCGGGTTGTCATCTCGCCCGGGCAGGCACGCGACTTCGCCCGCCGGTGCCGGGCACTGGTGGCCGGAGGCCGGCCCCCCTGCCCGTTCTGTGGCGGCCCGCTGGACCCCCGGGGCCACGTCTGCCCGCGGTCCAACGGCTACAAGCGCTGAAACCACCGATGCGCGGCCCCACCTCCGCCGAGGAGATCGAGGCGGTCAGCGCCCTCCTTCGTGCCGGCGAGCTGCACCCGGTGGGTCGGGTCGTCGACGCATCGAACACCGCCCTGCTCTGCGACGTCGTCGCCCCCGGCGACGAGGGTGTCCAGGTGATCTACAAGCCGGTGAAGGGGGAGCAGCCGCTGTGGGACTTCCCCGACGGGACGCTCGCGGGACGCGAGGTGGCGGCCTTCCTCGTCGCCCAGGCCGGGGGATGGGGGGTGGTTCCGCCCACCGTGCTGCGCGACGGGCCCCTCGGTCCGGGGTCCGCTCAGCTGTGGATCGGGGACCCGTTCGACGACCGGGCCCCCGGCGAGCCGGTGGTGGACCTGGTCCGGGTCGGCCAGCGCCGACCCGGCTGGCTGCCGGTGCTGGACGGGCAGCTCCCCACCGGCCGGAGGGTCACCGTCGTCCACCAGGACCGCGACGACGTCCGGGACGCGGCCGTCCTCGACGCGGTGATCAACAACGCTGACCGCAAGGGCTCCCACCTGGTCCGGGACGCCGACGGCAGGCTGTGGGGGTTCGACCACGGGCTGAGCTTCCATCCCGCCCCGAAGCTGCGGACCGTCCTCTGGGGGTGGGCGGGGCAACCGCTGCGGCGCGGCGACGTCCTCCGGCTGGAGACCCTGCGAACGGCCCTGGAGGACCGGCGCTGCCGGCTCCGGGACTCCCTCGCCGCACTGCTCCCGCCCTCGGACGTCATCGCCCTGGACGAGCGGGTGGCCGGGCTGCTCACCGCGGGACAACACCCCCTGCCGCGGCTGGGAGGGCCCGCCATCCCGTGGCCGGCGCTGTGAGCCCGCCCGGTTAGGCTCGCCGCGTGATGTCCTGGCCGTCCCCCCTGGTCCCGGTCCTGCCGGGCGCCGGCCAGCCGCTGCAGGTCTTCGACGCCGCCACCCGCAGCGCCCGCCCGGTCGCCCACGGCCGGGTCGTCAGCATGTACGTCTGCGGCGTCACCCCCTACGACGCGACCCACCTGGGGCACGCGGCGACCTACGTGACCTTCGACCTGGTCGGCCGGGTACTGCGCGACGCCGGTCACGAGGTGCGCTACGTGCAGAACGTCACCGACGTCGACGACCCGCTGCTGGAGCGCGCGAACCGGGACGGGATCGACTGGGTCGCGCTCGCCGAGCGGGAGATCGCGCTGTTCCGTGAGGACATGACGGCCCTGGCCGTCACCCCCCCCGAGCACCTCGTCGGTGCCGTCGAGAGCATCCCGTGCATCGCCGGCGACGTCCAGCGCCTGCTCGCCTCCGGGGCGGCATACCCGCTCGACGTGCCTGACGGGCCGGGGGCGGACGTGTACTTCGAGGTCGGGACCCAGCCGCGGTTCGGTGCCGTCTCGTGCCTGCTGCCCGAGGAGATGCTCCGCCTGTTCGCGGCGCGCGGGGGCGATCCCGACCGGCCGGGCAAACGGGACCCCCTCGACCCGGTGCTGTGGCGAGCGGCGCGTGAGGGGGAGCCGTCGTGGCCGGGCGGCCCGCTCGGCGCCGGTCGCCCCGGCTGGCACATCGAGTGCACCAGCATCGCGCTGGCACACCTCGGTATGCCGTTCGACGTGCAGGGCGGGGGCACCGACCTGGTCTTCCCGCACCACGAGATGAGCGCCGTCCACGGCGAGGCCCTCAGCGGCGGTGCGCCGTTCGCCCGCACGTACCTGCACCAGGCCATGGTGGGGCTCGACGGGGACAAGATGAGCAAGTCGAAGGGCAACCTCGTCCTCGTCTCGGCCCTGCGCGCACAGGGCGTCGACCCGATGGCGATCCGTGTGGCACTGCTCGGCCACCACTACCGCGCTCCCTGGGACTGGACCGACGAGGTCCTCGCGGATGCGCGGTCCCGGCTGGCGACGTGGCGTCGCGCGATGTCGGTGCCGGCCGGACCGGCCGCCGAGGCGACGGTGTCCCGGCTGCGCGAGTGCCTCGCCGACGACCTCGACGCACCCGCTGCCGTCGCCGCCGTCGACCGGTGGGCCGAAGCGTGCCTGACCCTGGGAGGTGACGAGACGGGGGCGCCGGATGCGGTGGCGCGCGCGGTCGACGCGCTGCTCGGCGTCCACGTCGCAGGGGCCGACGGGTGACGCGTCAGGGCGGCGGCTGCTCGTCGCCGCGCCGGCGCAGGTAGCGCTCGAACTCCCGGGCGATGGCGTCACCACTGGCCTCCGGCAGGTCAGCGGTGTCCGTCGCCTCCTCGAGCGACTGGACGTACTCGGCGACCTCTTCGTCGGACTCCGCGAGCTCGTTGACGCCGCGCTCCCACGCCTGGGCGCTCTCGCGCAGGTCGCCGAGCGGGATGGTGACGTTGAAGAGCGACTCCACCTTGGAGAGCAGTCCCAGGGTCGCCTTGGGCGAGGGCGGCCCTCCGGCATAGTGCGGGACCGCGGCCCAGCAGGACAGCGAGGTGAGCCCGGCACGGGTGGCCGCGTCGGACAGGACACCGACGATGCCGGTAGGCCCCTCGTACCGGCTCTGCTCCACCTTGAAGCGGCGGACGACCTCGGTGTCGTCCGAGGTGGCGGTGACGGGGATGGGCCGGGTATGGGGCACGTCGGCCAGCAGCGCCCCGAGAGTGATGACGGTGCCGACGCCGAGCTCTCGGGCGAACTCGATCAGCTCCGCCGTGAAGGCGCCCCACCGGGTGGACGGCTCGATCCCCTGCACGAGCAGGACGTCGCGGCCCAAGGACGTGCCGGTGGCGAGCAGGACCCGGGTCGTGGGCCACACCACCCGGCGTCGGGAGTCCTCGGTGACCACGCGGGGCCGGTTGACCTGGAAGTCGTAGTACTCCTCGGGGTCGAGCGCGGCCACCGGCTCGGCCTCCCAGATCTCGCAGAGGTGGGCCACGGCGGACGTGGCCGCCTCGCCGGCGTCGTTCCAGCCCTC
This sequence comes from Lapillicoccus sp., assembly GCA_051000455.1. Classification (GTDB taxonomy): domain Bacteria; phylum Actinomycetota; class Actinomycetes; order Actinomycetales; family Dermatophilaceae; genus JBPCOG01. The sequence goes on from JBPCOG010000097.1 coordinate 5,832, forward strand.
GAAGGCCGCGATGAGAATGGGGTCGTGCAGCTCGGGAACGTCCTCGAGTTCCAGCACGGGCTGCCTCCGCGGGGTCGATCGGCTGAGAAACCCACCCTACGTGCTGGCCCGCCGGCCCTATGTGCTGGCCCGCCGGCGCCGCAGACCCCACCGGTAGACTCGGTGGCCACGACGTCAGCCACCGGTGACGTCAGGGCCACCGGGAAGGACGGGTGACCGTGAGCGGCCGCGACGCCCCCCTCCGCACCCGTGACCCGCTGCGGAGCCTCCCGGCAGCGGTGCTCTGGGACATGGACGGCACCCTCATCGACAGCGAGCCCTACTGGATCGCCGAGGAGCACGCGCTCGTCGAGGCATTCGGTGGGACGTGGACCCACGAGCA